>JBQNBR010000005.1:0-42120 GCA_052169815.1 Treponema sp. | reverse complement strand
GCCTAACCGGTTTCGCTTAGGCAAGCGGGGGATACCATCTCTCTTCCTTGAACATATCTTTTTCAGATACTACTTGACAATGCAGCCATTAATTTTTATAGTAACAAAGTTAATAGACCTGTTCGATAACTTCGTTTTCGAATATCGCATTTCAATATAGCCTGTTCTGAAACAGAAGTTTCAGAACAGGCTTAATGTACAATTTACTCAACTGATAATATAGTCAAATTTTAGTGAGGAGGCCTTAAGTATGGCTGGTGCAAGTAAAAACTCCCGTACTGCTGTAGCGACACAACGTTTTAGCTGTCCCTGCGGCGGTGACGTTGTTCTAAAAACAATGGTTGAAAATGGTAAAATTAAAAACATTGCCGAATGTTCAAAGTGTCATCGTATTGAACGTCGGCCAAAAGATTTTAAATAACCGAGTACACTACTGTATTACATACTACTAAACGCGAATACTTTCATGTAAAATAACATACCCCGACACAAAGCATCGGGGTATGTTATTTTATAAGGTAGTTGTAGTCGGCTTTAATCCCCTCTGGTATGGCGCAAAGTACCAAGGTAAACTATTCGCACAAATAAATTAAAATGGAAGTTTTTTATTTATTAATTGAAAGAATAAGGGCAATTTCTCCAAGCGGTAAACTCACCCTTTCAGCAATGAAATCAGAAGAAAACCCCTGCTTAGCTAGCTCAATCACCTGTTCACGTTGAGAAAGCGCGGAAGCATCCGGTGTATTTACTATCTTTTTATAAATTTCTACTTCATGTTTATGCGTATCATTTGCTCTATCACTATGCTCAAAAGCGCGGTTCTGCCGCTCTCTTTGAGAGAAATCTTGTTCTTTCTTGGCTTTTTGCAGCTGATAATTTTCATTGAATTGCTGTTGGAACATCCGTTTATTATGTTCCTGCTCAACCAGCACGATGTGTTTATCAATGTCGGTAATCAATTTTTCAATCTGCCTTATCTTATTGTCTAAAATAGTTATTGCATTGCTTGATTCATGTTCAATATCGATGATGAGCTTATTCACTTCTTCTCGAATACGACTACTATACGCATCTTGAGAGAACCTCCGCGATATTATTCGATAAAATAAAATCATTAAAAGCATATTTATGCATAGGAGCAAAATAGAAAACACATACATACACATTATCCTGAAATATCAATCTTCTTACCAAGTAGCGGATCTTTTATTTGGTAAGAGTCTTTTTCTTCATTACGATTACGTTTTTTCTTTTGAAAAGAATTATGCGAAAAAGCAGCAGTCCCCCCTCCGGCATCTTTATTAACAGTAAGTTTTTCAGAATCAGCGGCTTCTGCCTTTTGCACCGTTTGTTGCCGGCGAACCGCATCCTCTTTATTGGCCTGCTGTTTTTTTTCAAACTCTGCAGCAAAAGATTGCTGTACATCTCCTTGTAATTTGCCGACTTTATCAAGTTGCGTATAAATCGTTTGAAGATCAATCGGTTGAATAGCCACTGGGCCCCCTTGTTGCATCCTCATCGGCGGTATAATCGATGTAGGTTCCATATCGCACTAACCCATGTTCAAGGTAGAAAGTAGTTGCTTTACAATCTACCCGAACATCCTCTACAATATCTTTGATAACAATTTGTACTCCTGCATACACATTCCCTGATACAGAAACGCAGCCTTCAACTTTTAAACCCGCAAGATAGCTCGTAATTTGATCAATTTCCAAAGTCATTTGAGCTATTTCTGTTTCATATAAATATTTCTGTCCTTCTTTTTCTTTTAAGAGATCTTCTTTTTCATCAGGCAGTTCTTTCAATACTTTTTTCTGATTTTCCAAAGATTGTAAATCCAACTTGAGCGCTGCAAGGACCTTTTCAGCTTCCGCACGTTTAGCCTCTAACATATTAAGCCGTTCTTTACTACGCGGATCAAACCCTACGCTAATAACCGTAGCAGCTCCCGTAGCAGAACTTCCGAGATTACGCGCATAAACGCCCTCAGATGCCGTAACCTGGCTTCCAATAATGTCTGCTCGCTTGCCACGACAAATAACTTTATGATTTGCAATAACTTTGGAATTTAAAATACCATCAGAAACAATAATGGTTTCTCCTGACTCAATCAATTCAATATTTTGAATAAATTTTGCCCAGATTGATTTTCCTGCACGAATACTACCGCCTTCTTTTCCAATAATACCTTGACTAACCACAATATCACCGTCTGCATCCAAAGATGCTTTACCAACCGTCCCTTTTACTTCAATATTACCTGACGCTTTTATAGAAAAACCGTCATCAACATTTCCCTTTACATATACGGTACCAAGGAACATAATATTACCGGTTTTTACACAAACATCACCCTCAACAGTCATAATAGGTTCAACGTTGATTTTGTTCTTTACCAATAAAACCTGGCCATTTGTTTCCGCAACAACGGTAAGCTGATCATCAGCAAGGCGGGTATTTTTTCCTAACGGGATAGCAATATCCTTTCCAGATTCAGCAGGTAAATACTTACCGGTAACGGTTTTTCCGCCTTTACCTTTTTTCGCAGGAATTTTTTCCGCTAAAGGCTGCCCTTCGACAACATTTTGAATAAGATTAAGTTCTTTAAAATCAATTTGTCCCGTCTGCGATTCTTTTAAGCGGACTTTAGTATTATCTGTTTCAAAATTATACAAAATCTTTGCATCATCACCTTTTTGAGGAGCAATGCCTTCCGCTACCAAATATTTTTCTTTATATACCGGTCTGTCTTGAAATTCCTTTATGCGTGCCTCATTAATGCCGATTGTCACTCTATTATTTGTTAAAAAAGAAATAATCATATCGGCAGATAAATCGGCGCCACCTTTACCGGGCGGGGACACATATAAGAACGCCTGCATCTCATCTTCACTCAGTTCTACAGACATAAGCGCATCATTGCCAGGAATATATTCATATGAATCGATACGCACATATTCCCCCGAAGCAGCATTAATAACCGGCATAAGCACAGCATCAGAAGGAACCGGTAAGTTTTTATCGCGTATTCTTTCAATAACATCAGTGATACTAACCGGTATACCGTCCTTTGTCGGCGCAGTAACTTTCAAAAACACCCCATCGGAAGCACAAAATACAAATGCCATACCGTCTTGTGCAGGCGCCACTACTACTTTATTGGTTTCTCCTGTCTGGTCATCAATAGCTACTACAGCTACTTCTTTTTCTTTACGCAGCTCATAAGCACGAATTTTCCACTCCCGAGGGTTTAACACAAAAAAACCAGATGCACCTTGCTGTAAAATTTCGTAATCAATAACAGAGCGGCGTGTACCAAGTTCTGCAGCAGCATTATCAATTGCTTCATCCAACGTTTCTCCTGTTGTTTCAACAAAAAAACGAGAAGAATCTATTTCATACTGTTCTTTCATTTTTTCAGTTATCTGATTAAGAGTAACCATATATTCCCTCCTACAGGATACCCTTACGGATATTAGTTAATTTTGCTTTCAACTTTGCATTAGCGCCAGTATGAATTTGAGAAACGCGCGACTCCGTAACTTGTAATACTCTTCCTATCTCCCGCAGTGTCATGTCCTCGTAGTAATACATAATCAGCACTTTTTTTTCTCTATCGGATAATTCATTAATAGCATTAACGATAATACGGCGCATTTCTTCGCGTTCAACGATAACATCAGGATTAAGCGATACAGGAGCTTCTATCGTATCGGCAACGGAAACTTGTTCAGCATCCTCAGAACCAAAGCGTAAGTCGGTAAGAGAAATCACACTTGTGCCAGAAATTTTCAGCAAAACTTGATGAAATTCATCGACGCTCATACTAAGCTCACGGGCAATCTCAACATCAGTAGCCGCACGGCCTAAACGAGCCTCTAGCTCAGCGATAACCTCTTCAACTTCACGTGATTGTTGCCGTACCGAACGGGGCACCCAGTCGATAGAGCGAAGTTCATCAAATATTGCACCGCGAATACGGGTAACCGCATAAGTATTAAATTTCACATTTTTTTCAGGATCATATTTATCAATCGCATCCAATAAACCAAACACGCCATAACCGACCAAATCATCAAATTCAACATTACCCGGCATGCCAATAGCAACTTTACCTGCAACATATTTCACCAAAGGAGCATATTTTACAATAAAAAGCTCGCGGATAGAGGTATTGCGTGTTTTTTTATATTCTATCCACAGTTCATCTTCCGATTTATTATCTAAAACGATATTTTGCATCTATCCTTGCACCATCCCTACTACTCGCCGCTTTTCAACATTGTTCTAATAGCCTCTGCCATTATTTTGGTATCCGCTGCAGGTAGCTGCATCTCATCCATAGAAAGGCCGCTAACGTTTGCAGCAACAGTTTCGCCTTGCTCACTCATTTGACGTATATCAGCTGCATCAAAAGCATCCATATCCGGTAAATCACCTACTTCATCAACAACAGGCCTATCACCGTCTGCAATACTATCAGTTTTCCCACTCACTGCAGCACTATCATTCATTACTACACTATTGTCTTCGTTGTTTATCGGGGCACCTACGATAGCATTATCGGGAGCAGTAGAAGGAGCCTTTTCATCGACAGATGCCGCGGTATCTGTCGAAAGTCCTGTGCCCGTTTCCGGATCAACAGCCCGTTCAGTCATAGGCGACTCAAGCGTCTCATCAAGCGTTATATTGACATTTGTCCCGCTGCTGACAGTGCTGCCTGCAGGCTCTATTTTTTTTTCAAAAAGATCAGGAAGCGTTTTCTTCAATACAATGGCAGCACTGAAAACAAAAGTACCGGTAATGATACCGGTTATAAGCCCTCTGATAAGCAGAGTAAAAAAAGGCACACTATTTAAAAGCCCAATAAACATAGAAAAAACACAGCAAATACCAGCAAAAAGTAAAGGTGCTTTAAGTTTCGACACGGATACGCCCCCACAGTTTTTCAGCTTATGCGAATTTTAGTCTCTAGTCAAGTATAATAAGAGGAAGAAATCAATTTTGACTTGAAGTTGTACGTAAAGATAATAGAAACTTAAATACAAAATAACGTAATAGATAGTATTTTTTATTTATAATTTTAAAATCTACATTATGATATGAAAATGAATATCACCTATTTCCACACTAACACATACCACACATACCACAATGCTGTTATTCCCATTTATGGCCAAGCAGTTTCTTGATAAAACCGCTGAGCCCACCGGTTTTTGCCACTTCTGTTTTTTCCAAACGTGCAACAATATGATGTAAACACATAGCTGCTTTTCCGTTCGGCTCATACACAAGAAAAGGTTTTTGTTTCAACACCGCACGACTTACTCCCGGATCATTGTAGATAAAGCCAAGGTATTCTATTTTTAAATTTAAAAATTGTGCCGCAATCTGAATCATTTTATCAGCTATACGTTTACCCTCTATAGCTGAATCTATTCTATTTACAATCATTTTTAAATTTAATTCCATATTATTTACTTCGGTCGCAATGATTTTAATAATACCATACGCATCAGTAATAGCAGTAGGTTCTCCCGTTGTGAGGATAATAACATCGTCTGCAGCAGCTACAAAACTCAATACATTTTTTGAAACACCGGCACTCGTATCAATAATAATGATATCAACACCTGAAAGAGTATACATTTCCTGAATAAATTCATTACGTTCTGTTTCCTGCATATTGGCAATTTTGGAAAAACCCGACGCACCAACAATCAGTTTTACACCGTATTCAGTATCAATAATAATTTCTGATAGTTTTTTTTGTTTTTTAATGACATGATAGAGATTGTATTGTGGAATAATATTCATCATAATATTTACATTTGCAAGCCCTAAGTCTGCATCTATGACAATCACCTTTTTGCCCATCTGAGCATAGGCAATCCCCATATTGGCAGCAATATTCGTTTTTCCTACCCCGCCTTTACCACTGGTAACCGCAATAATACGTGTTTTGCGCGATGCGCCGCTAGCCACCGTTGCAGGCTCAGCGACCTTATCTCTTTCTTTCATTAATAAACGTAATCCGTCAGCTTGATCACTCATTATATCTCCAAAATATAGTAGTCCGTAATTTCAGTGTGGACACCAAAATACCGTACCGGGGGTCTTGCACCGATATATACTCTTGTTAACTAACATGAATACATTACATGCCATCTTGCCTTTCTTTGCCATACATCCGATTAATATACTCTTGATCCAATAAGAACCCTTTTAATTTCGCTAAGAAAACATTTTTTTCCGCTAAAATAAAATCTTGCGGAACATCTTGCCCCGTGGTAATGTAGCTCACCGGTATTTTGGTTTCAGCCATAACAGTCAATAAATTCCCAACATACGAAGTTTCATCAAATTTAGTAACAATAAGCGATTTATATTTAAATATATCGTATTGTTGCATAATTTCACGTATGTCGTTAATCCGTGTTCCCGCACATACTGCCAAATAGATTTCAGCAGTGTCACCCAATAACGAAAAATATTCTTGCATTTTAGCTAATTTATCGCGGTCTTTAGGGCTTCTACCAGTAGTATCAATACAAATGACATCCGCTTCTTCCCGATAAATATCCATATAAGCACGAAATTCAGTGGGGTTAGAAGCAACCGTTAAATCGATTTTCATAACCTCACAATAGCGCTCCATCTGATATACAGCCCCTATACGCCAATTATCGATAGTAATTATCCGACCTTTAAGCCCCGCTTTTATGATATAATGTGCCGCAAGCTTTGCTAACGTCGTTGTTTTACCTACACCGGTAGGGCCTACCAGCAAAATAATACGTAATTTTTGCTGCTGATTCACCGGCATAATAGTGATGTCTTCCGCAAGTAAGGCAAACAACTTTTTTTGTACTATCTGCACATCTTCAATTTCAGTGTACGTCAATTCATTTTTTAATCGTGAAGTTAATCGTTCAATATAAGAAGCTGAAAAATCATTATCGCTTAGGATCTGTGCAACTTTTACGATATTAGCATGCTCTTTCGGCTTGGCTTCTTCTCCTTGGTACTGCTCAACTTTGGCCACAAGCCGTTCAACTGTTTCTACCAGTTTCGCAACAGACTTATCTTGCTCAGCCTCAATAGCTCGTTTTTCCTGTTTTTTTTCCTTTATGGTTTCAAGGTAAGAATGCAATTGCTCTGCTGCAATGGGATTTTTATTTACATAGCCTTGCACAATTTTCATTTGCTCTTCGCGGTCATTCAACGCAACGCGCGGTGTCGTCCTCGCCGCAATATACACGGGGTCCATCATAGACATTGGTTTCATCTCATCGTTCACCATGAACGTAACTTCAACGAAATCTTTCTCAAATAAACCAAAGAGCTTACTTACCTTTGCATCCTTTTTTCTAATGACGGTAATATTCTGCCCGTGTTTTTCATATATTTTTTTCAGACATTTATCATAACTTGAGCCTTGCTCAACAAACACTTCCATTATTGCGCTTCCTGCTCCAAACTTATCTCACCGAGGACTTCAACTTCTATATCCTTTGCAATTTCAGGAATCGATAGCACTACCAGATCAGGAATCTCACGATTAGTAGAATTCTTAACTAACACACGGGCCGAAGCCTCAGGTGCAAGTACAATCGGTAAAAATCCATTTTTTTGTACAACGGTGACTGCTTGGACTAACGCACGAATCCAAGAACGCTGCTCCGCCGGTTCAAGAGCCGCGACAGGCCCCGTGATAGTATCAATTCTACTTTCAGTAATTTTTTGAGACAACGAAGGTTCAATGGTCAAGACGTGCAGTATTTTGTTTTCATCAGCGTATTGTAAACAAATTTGTCGGCCAAGCGCCTGCCGCACCTTCTCAACCAAAATAGAAACATCAGAAGTAATAGGACGGAAATCAGCGAGTGTTTCCAAAATAACCACCGTATTTCGAATAGAAACTTGTTCACGCAGTAAGCCTTGCAGTACCTTTTGCACTTCGCCCAGGCTACATACTTTCGCGACCTCATCAATAACCGCAGGATATTCTTTACGCAACGCGTCCATAATAGCCTGCACATCTTGCCTACCAAGAATTTCCGCTGCATGCCGTTTTATAATTTCAGTAAGGTGCGTTGCAATGATAGCAGGCGGATCAACGACCGTATAGCCGGCACGCGAAGCCCGCTCTCGATTTTCTTCAGAAATCCATATGGCCGGCAAGCCAAACGTAGGATCCGTTGTCCGCTCTCCAGGCAGTTCTTCCAAAACACCACCGGGATTGATACTGAGATACCACCCCATACGAATTTTACCGCGCGCCACTTCAACGCCCTTAATTTTAAAACAATACTCGCTTGGCTCAAGCCGCATATTGTCAATAATGCGTATTCGAGGCGCAACAAGCCCTAAATCAAGCGCAGATTCACGGCGGATCAAGGTGATACGCTCAAGTAACTCTGCACCTTTTTCTTTATCTACCAACGGTATCAAAGCATAACCCAATTCAAGCGAAAGGGGATCTAGAGGCACAATAGGAGAAATTTCTCCTGGCAGATCGCCATTTTGCTTCTGGCTTGTTTGCCCCTGTGCAGTTGCTGCTTTTTCTTTTGCTGCTGTACTGATTTTACCACCTCTATCAATTTTCCAGCCTACAAAGGCCAAACCGGCAGCAAGCAAAAACAGTATAATATGCGGAAAACCAGGCAACATACCGAGAACGCCCAAGGTAGCGGCTGCAACAAAGTAAATCCATCCAATTTGCGAAAATTGCTTTTCAATATCTTCCCCGAATGAACCTTCATCGACCATGCGGGTAACCAGCAAACCGGTAGCAACAGAGAGAAAAAGCGAAGGTAATTGAGAAAGCAAACCATCCCCAATCGTTAAGGTAGTATAGGTTTGCAACGCTTCAACGAAAGGTTCCCCACGGAAGATCATCCCAATAATCATACCCGCAACAACGTTCAAAATAGTAATAAAAATGCCAACTTTCACATTGCCGGACACAAATTTATTCGATCCATCCATCGCACCATAAAAATCGTCTTCACGCTGCAGTTGCTTTTTTCTTTCTTTGGCTTCCTCGTCAGTAATGACACCTGAGTTATACTCCGCATCAATGGACATGCTTTTCGTCGGATGTGAATCGAGCTTAAAGCGGGCAGAAACTTCCGCAACACGCTGCGCACCTTTAGTAATAACAAAAGCCTGCACAGCGATTATGATAATAAAAATCACAAATCCGATCACAAGGCCTTCGGTACCGGAAGCACCGATAACAAAAGAGCTAAAAGCTCTAATCATCGCTCCATTGAATTGTCTACCCATCGAAAAAATCAAACGGGTTGACGACACATTGAGCGCAATGCTAAAAATAGTACTCACTAAAAGCAGCGAAGGGAAAACAGAAAAATCAGTTGCCCGCGCCGTAAAAAGCACAATCAGTAGCACCATTAAAGTAAACGTTAAATTTAACGCCATCAATAAATCAAGTAAGACAGTAGGAAGCGGTATAATAATCATTAAAATGACCACCACCACTGTAAACGCAATCAGTATATCTACACTATATTTTTTTCTTGCCATAATTACCGATAAAAATCCTGTTTTCTTTTGTCTGTTTTATATACTTCCGCAAGCACCAGTGCAATTGCAGTATAATATTCCTGAGGGATTGTATCACCAATTTGAAGTTTCGCATAGAGTGCACGCGCAAGCGGCTTATTCTCCACTAAAGGAATATTGTTTTCACGGGCAATCGCTTTGATTTTCAAGGCCATTGCATCGGCTCCTTTTGCAAGAACCATAGGAGCAGTCATCGTTTTTGGATCCCACTGAATTGCAATCGCGTAGTGCGTAGGGTTAGTAATCACCACGTCTGCCTTCGGCACATTGCGAATGGCATTCTGCGACAAAATTGCCTGCATTTGCTGTCTAATTCTGCTTTTAACCTGAGGATCTCCTTCCAATTCCTTATATTCTTCCTTTGTTTCCTGTTTTGTCATTTTCAAAGAGTCAATAAACTGTTTCCGTTGAAAAAAATAATCGGGAATAGAAAATAATAACAACACGATAGCGGCAGTAACCAATAGCTTCCCCGTTAAACCGGCAACAAAAAAGACCGCTTGTGAAATGTGTACTGATAAAAGTTCGATAAAATGAGGAATGTTGGTACGGATAATAATAAAGGTAATAAACACGAGTGCAATAACTTTTGTTAATGATTTTGCAAAATTAAATAAGCCTTCAGCAGAAAAAAGTGCCCGCTTAAAAAAACGGGGAAAGTCAGGACTAATACGATTGAATTGCGGCTGAATAGGTTTAGTAGAAAACAAAAAGCCATTATTTTGTAAAAGGTTAGCAGCCACTCCTGCTATAACTGCTATAACCGCTATAGGAAGTGCTAATTTTACAAAATACAGCACAAAAATACTGAACCATTGCCCTTGCCGTATATCAGCGCTCATACTCCGCACGAAAAAAAACTGCAAAATTTCCATACAGGTACGCAATACATACGATGACAATATAATAAGCGAAATAGCGGGGAACAAAAGCACCAAAGCAGCATTAAGGTCTTGACTTTTAGCAACTCGGCCTTCCTCCCGCGCCTTACGAATTTTATAATCGGTAGGGTCTTCGGTTCTTCCCTCGTCTTCTGCCGCAAACCACTGCAGATCAATAAAAAGCTCAGTATCTATTTGCGGCTGTACCCGTTGGCTTTTATGCTGTACGGATGTGATACGGCAAAAAGGTAATCGCCTTTTCATGGGATAGCGCTCCCCGCTTGCCGCAACAAGGTCTCAAAGGCGGCAACCCCATCTTGCAAAATATGGAGAAATAGATTGACCATAAAAGGTAGAGTCACTGATAACAGAAAAAACGTCAGTAGTATGGTGATAGGGAAGCCTTCAGATAATAAATTCATCTGAGGAGCGGCTTTGGAGAGCAAGCCCATAGAAACGTGTATCAAAAAGAGCGTTCCCATAATAGGCATTGCAATGATCATTGCATTTAAAAACAAAAGACTTAATTGATGCAGAAAAAAACTGGATAAAATAGTTTGTTTTTCCATAAAAATAAAACAATTAATGGTTTGAAAACTGCGGAGTACCCCTGATAAAAACAAGGTCTGGAACCCCTTGATTTGCAAAAAAACAAGCACCGCAATAAAATTCAAAAACTGTCCCATCAACGGGTTCTCAATTTGCGCGAGCGCATCATATACTTCAGAAGCCCCAAAGCCCATTTGATACGAAAAAAATTGACCGGCAGTACTAAAAGTAGAAAAAATAATACTCAAAAAAAAGCCCGTTAACACCCCGATAAGCCCTTCACCTATTAGCAACAAAACATACTGGATGCTGAAATTACGAGCAGTCAGCATAGTACCGTCAACAAGCGGAAGCACTAAAAAAGCAACCAACCCTGCAAGGCCAATTTGCGCAATACGAGGTACTGCACGGGTAGATAACAAAGGCGCAGAAGCGATCATTGCAAAAATTCGTACCGCAACAAGAAAAAACAACGGAGCTTTTTGCAATAGAAAAGAAAACGGATTAGCCTCCATAATTTACGGTAAGGGTACGGTTAGCCTTGCACCAACTGCGGTATAATATCGAAGAGCCTAATGGTATAATCACGTAACACCCCAAACATCCATCCTCCTAATAACGCAAGCATACCAAGGATCGTCAGAATTTTTGGAACAAACGTAAGCGTTTGCTCTTGGATAGATGTTGTCGCTTGAAAAATAGCGACTACTAACCCCACAATCAACGCCGCCACTAAAACAGGGGCTGCCAGAATAAAAACTTGGAAAATCCCATTACGCATCAAGCCAACAATCATACCAAAACTCATAATTCCTCACTATATTGTACACAACCGGCATGTAACTATCCACCCGCACGCATTGCTTTATCCTGCAATACGCGCCATTTTTACCACCTCATAAAAAAGAATGGAAAAGCTGTCCTGTTAATAAATTCCATCCATCAACCAGCACAAATAAAATAAGCTTAAATGGCATAGAAATTTGCACAGGAGGCAACATAATCATACCCATTGACATTAAGATACTGGCTACGACCATATCAATAATAATAAAAGGCAAATACAAAAAAATCCCAATCTGAAAGGCGATAGTTAATTCATGCAAAATAAAAGATGGGATAAGAATATGCGTCGGTACATCAGCAAGTGTATTCGGCTTTTCCATACGGGCAAGCGACATACACAGTTTTATATACGAAGGATCATGCGCCATTTGCTTATACATAAAAAGGCGAAAAGGCTTTTCAGCTTCTTTATAAGCAGTTTCTACATTTATCTTTCCATCAGACATAGGCTTAAATGAGTTATTATATATTTCCGTAAAAGTCGGCCACATAATAAACAGCGTTAAAAAGAAGGCAATACCGTTTAATACCTGCGTAGGAGGAACCTGCTGTAATGATAACGCACGCTTTATAAAATCCAGCACAATAGTTAAACGCAAAAACGACGTCATCAAGAGCAAAATACTCGGTGCTATCGTAATCAGCGTCAGCAGCAGCAACAACTGAATAGAGAAAGCTACTTCTTGATTGCTCTGAGGCTCCCGAATGCCCAAATTAATAAAGGGAATACGGGTAGCTTGCCTATTTGCATTGATCGCCGTAGTGCCCGCTACATCGCTATCTGGAATTCCAGTATTCTGGGCAAAAACAATGAACGGACAAGTGAGCAACATACACATACATACTAAAACGGTTCTTTTTCTCATGCTGACGGCTCCCGCTCACGTCCTTCTACATCATATGGCACCTCTGTAGGCGATGTATCGGCTGATGTATCAGAATATCGAGTTTTTTTTAAACGTGTACGTTGTTCAGCAAGAAAAGAATCTAAGGGGTGCGCTTTGCTCTGCTTGGCTGCAGGGAAAAAAGTATACAAAAGTGAAGAAAAATCTTTTTTAGGACTCGGCGCTTGCGCTGCATGTAAATTCATTGCATCGATTAGTTCTTTATCAGTAATTTCTGCTATTAATGAAATAGTAGAAGAAGATACACCAAGAAGATAGGCTTTATTGATAAGACCTACAATATAAACCGATTTGTCCGGAGCAAGCGACAATGAAGCAAGTTGCGTTAAAAAAGGATCACTATCTACCGGGAAGCGCCTGGTTCGCTTAATAAAATACAACACCCCGTATATAAGTGCACAAACGCCAGCAAGAGATAACACAAGCTGTAGTAAAAGAGATACCGTTGATGTTTCCGATTTTTTTATTGTCCCTGAATCCCGTAATGCTAATGTAGATTCACCATCAGCTAACACTATATCATTTTCGGTTATTTTTTTTTCACTATCTGCCGGCAAATCTTGTGCAATCAAAAGCGATGCATTACACATCAAGCACAGCAAAAATAGTGCACTACCTATGTATGCCTTCATGTTTATCCCACCCATTTTTAACAAAAAGCTACATAAGGGCACCGCTAAAAACCTTGTTGGATTTTTAGCGGTGCCCGACAAGTAATTCCATAAGTCTTTATAAAATCGATACTTATGGAATTACATCGCAAATAAATCTAAGGAAAACCTCAAAAAACTGAAGTTTTTCGAGGTTCCCATAAAGCTAGCTCTCAACCGCATATATCTGTCAGTTAAAAAGATAGCTCATTTTATCAGAGAAATTACGCATCAGTAAGGCGTTCAGCCGGCGATAAGATCTCAGTTACCCTCACACCAAAATTTTCATCAATAACGACCACTTCCCCTTTTGCGATCGGTTTATGATTGACTAAAATATCCACCGGTTCTCCAGCAAGTTTATCGAGTTCGATGATATGCCCTTCGCCCATGCTTAAAATTTCCTTAATCATTTTATGCGTACGACCAAGCTCTACGGTCATCTCCATAAACACATCCATGATTAAGCCGATATTCCCTTGTTCAGCGCTGGTTACACCATTTTGTAAAGCTGGGAACTGTATTGATTGCACATTAGGATTCATGCCTGGCATAACCATTCCTCCTTGCATTGGTATTCCCGTATTCATCGCTGGTTGAGGTACCTGCGCTGCTGGATTCATTCCATTTATTGGTACATTTACACCCATAGTATTTCCTTGCATAGAAGATTGAACAGGTACTCCGCTCACCGCAGGCTGTGGCTTAGGCTCTTCGCTGCCGCCTGCTAATTTATTACTTAATTCCACTGCTGTCTTTTCGGCAATGACTTCCCACAAATCATACACAGCATCTTCAATAGTGATAGAGTAGCTTACCAATACGAAATTTTCAGGCAAACGAGTTGCTTCTTTTGCCTCGTAACGAGATGTTACCGGTTGATTTGAAACTCCTTTTACTTTTGCTGCGTCTAAAGAATCAAGGATTCTCCCAACATATTGAGAAATTGTTTCACTCACAACCGAAAGGCTCATGTCATCAATCGCTACATTTTCTTCATGATTTACCAAACCTACCAGTTTTTGAGTAAATTCACCAGCCGTGATAAAAAGATGCTCTCCCTGTATCGTTCCCTCAAAATCAGCAATAGAGCTTACCACCATTTCCGGCAACCGCTTCACCGAAAACGCTTCGCGATCGATACTTTCAACTACAGGATCAGAAACTGAAACATCCTTTCCTGCCATAGAATTCAAATTAGCAGTTAATTTAGGAACAACACCGGTAAAAAACTTTTGTAAAGTATCTTGCTGTGCTTGCGTCAATGATTTAGTAGAAGAAGCCCCCCCGCCAAGACCTCCCGATAATAATGCATCTATTTCACTCTGAGAAATGGCACCATCACTCATATAAATCCTCCTGATCGGTACTTAGTTCTTCAAAATCTTCTTGATTAAGATCCTCTATCTTTTCTAGTATCTGTACGGCTACCTTATTTCCTACTACCCCCGGCTGGCACAAAAATTTCTTTTTACTGCCTACACTTAAAGTAAACGGATCCCCTACTCGCGTATTGGTTAAGCGAATAATATCACCTGCGCGCAAATTAAGCACATCCCTAACCGGTAAGTTTAAAGAACCAACTTCGGCAACTACATCCATATCAGCCGTTGAAAGTTTATCTTTAAGAATACCCATATACTGCGTAGTAGAACTACGACGAACAGAAGAAAACCAAAACTGAGTGGAGAGCTTAGAAATAATCGGTTCTATTGTAATATAAGGAATACAAAAGTTCATCATACCTTCTTCATCACCCAGCTTGGTTTGCAACGTTACAAGCACAACCATTTCGGTAGGAGGCACAATTTGAGCAAATTGCGGATTGGTTTCAATCTGACCTAAACGAGGACGTAAATCAATAACCTGTGTCCACGCTTCACGCATATTAGCCAAAATACGAACTATCACGCCCTCCATAACAGAAGCCTCAATATCAGTAAGTTCTCTTTGCACTTTTGTCCCTTGCCCCGTTCCGCCGAAAAGTCTATCGATAATAGAAAAAGTAACAGAGGGATCAATTTCCAAAATAGCGTTCCCTTTAAGCGGATCCATATTGATGACCGCTAGTGTTGTCGGCGTAGGGATAGAGCGAATAAATTCCTCGTACGTTAACTGATCAACCGATGCAACGTGGACATGAGCCATACTTCTTAGTTGCGCAGAAAGCGCAGTAGTTGTAAGACGCGCAAATGTTTCATGCAAAATTGAAACAGTGCGAATTTGCTCTTTTGAAAATTTATCAGGACGTTTAAAGTCATAAACTTTGATTTTCCGTGTTTCATTAACCGGTTTAAACTCTTCAACTTCGGTATCGCCTGAGCTGATAGCAGTGAGAAGCTGGTCTATTTCATCCTGTGATAATACTTCGGTCATACCATTCCTACTGTTCTATAATGTCATATTGAGTAAAAGCAACGCCTTTTATTTTAGTTTTTGATAATATATTATCGTTAATTTCGTTGCGTATTTCTATCTTTATTTTTTCTTCTTGCCGTAATTCAGCAATGCTCTTATTTTGAAAATAAGACCGAAGAAAATCTTTCAATTCAACTAAACGGGCCGTTAATTCCTGTGGTGTGGCTTTATCGTTGGTAGGATATCCTAATTCAATATTCACAATAACGGTACCAGGCACCGTATCCATCGTCAATGCCTTAATCTGACCAATAGCAGAATACCACTGCAAAAGTTCCCGCGAATCACGGTATTGCTCCGCAATAGGATATTCACTATGAGACTTTCCTTTTTTTGCCATCAGGTTTACCGTAATAACTACTACCGTAACAATAAAGATTAAGGCAGCTAATACCAATGCAATATATTTTAAAAGTCTGGAAATAAGACCTGTTTTTTTTGACTTAATAGGAGATTCCGCCAAACCTTCACTCATATCAGAATCTACTGCTAAATTCTCGTTTTCATCTGCCATACTGTTACTCCTTTACAAATATATTAAAACACATTTTCACAATAGCATTAAAAATGCGCTTCGTCCAGAATAATAATATCAACCCGTCTATTGTATGCTCGCCCTTCGGCAGTATCATTTGAATAAACAGGACGCGTATCCGCGTACCCAGCGACAGAAAATTTATTCTCCTGCGCGCCAAAATCAGTCAAATAGTGTAACACATTAATTGCACGTGTTGTTGATAATTCCCAATTACTTTTCCATTCACTATTTTTTACATATTCTGCATCAGTATGACCTTCAATCCGGAAACGCCGTGTTGCCAAATCCTGATGTGATAAAAATTGCGCTATTCGTAATAATGTTTCTCTACTTTCTTCAATATTAAGTTCAGCGCTTTGAGGTGCAAAAAAAACATCAGCAGCAAGAGAAACCACAATACCACGCTCATCGCTCGTGACAGCAATTTTATTCGACTTAATATCAGGACTAAAAAGAGAAACCGCTTTTTTTAAGGCAGTACTGAGCATTTTCCCTTTTTCCATTGACGGCATAGAGCTTATGGTATTTCCAAGGTCTGACAATCGCCCCGCTGAAAGTGAAATAGAGCCGCCGTTAGGGTCTCCGCTAATAGACGCAGATAAGGCTTGTAATTGCGTAATATCTACTTCCGTAGGCTCATAGAGCATAACAAAGAAGCACAGCATCAACGTAACCATATCGCCATACGTTGTCAGCCATCCACTGCCTGCCGCCTGAGGTTCTTTCTTCTTACGCGCCATACGTTAATCCTTTACCAGTTCAGCTTCTAGTTCTTTTTTATCTTTAGGATCAAGATAGGTTAAAAGCCGTTGTGCCAAAATACGAGGATGATCACCTGCTTGGATACCAAGAATACCTTCAATTATCATCTCTTTCGATTTTACTTCAAGCTGGTTTTGATACCCCAGCTTGGTTGCAATCGGGATTAGTAGCCAGTTCTGCATCATAGAACCATAAAAGGTAGTAACCAATGCAACAGCCATATTCGGTCCTAACGAGCTTTTATCACTTAAGTTAAGCAACATACCAATAAGACCGATAACCGTTCCTAACATCCCAAAACCAGGCGCAAGGGTCGCCCATGAATTGACAACGCTAATCCAGCCATTATGCCGCTCTTCCATATGCCCTAGTTCATTTTCCATCGCAGCGCGGATTGCATTACCATCAATACCGTCAATAACATTTCGTAAACCGGTACGCAAAAATTCATCGTCAAGGTCTTGAATTTCCTCTTCCAAAGCAAGCAAACCAGTTCTCCGGCTTTTTTCGGAAAGTGCCACAAGCTTTTGTACCGTTTCTTTTTCTTTATAGTCAGCAGTTTTAAATACTTTGGATATTATCTTAAACAGTCCAATAGGGTAAGAAATAGGATAGGTCAAAAACAAACACATAAATGAACCGCCAGCAGTGATAAACATCGAAGGGATATCTATAAGACCTCCCAGGGAGCCTCCCATAAAAGCTCCAAACATAACAACGCCGAGACCACCAAATATACCTATAAATGACGCTATATCCATAGTTTAAAACCAGCTCCCTTATATTTCATTCTTAAAGACGCCAATACGTTTTCGGTACGCAACAATAGCTTCTACTAATGCTTCCGGAGTTTCTCTTACAATCAAATTTTTCCCCGAAAGCATGTGTATTGTTACATCAGGATTACACTCAATCGTTTCAATCTGGTGAGGGTTTAACCAATACTGTGAGCCATTAAGCCGCGTTACCTTAACCATAGTAAGTCTTTACTATATCCGATTATCGTTTCAAATTCAATACAGTTTCAAGCATTGTATCAGAAGTTTGAATAGTTTTTGCTCCCGCTTGAAATCCGCGCTGAGTAACGATCATATCGGTAAATTGCTCAGTTAAATCAACATTGCTCATTTCAAGCGTACCGGCAATGAGTTTACCCTTTCCAAGAATACCGGATGTTGATATATTAGCTATCCCAGAGTTATTTGACTGCACATAGGTGTTGTCCCCTGCTTTTTCAAGACCGCCTTGGTTTGCAAAGCCTGCCATAGCAAGCTGACCTATCTCACGGCTCACTCCGTTTGAATATACACCGGTAATAACGCCGCTTTGATCCAGTTTAAAGTTCTCTAAATAGCCCATTGCATAGCCATCTTGCTGATATGCCTTTGTTGTGCTCCGTTCTGCAAACTGCGTAACGGTATTGCGGGAAGTGCCAATTTCACCTAAATTAATATTAAACGTGTGGCGAGTAACTTCTCCGGCCTCATTAGCATTCGCTCCCACGACATTATAAGAAACCTGTACAAACACTTGGCCGGTAGGTTCAGTGGTATTACCGGCTGTATCGGTAACAGAAGCCAAATGCCCATAATTATCAAAATTCACGGTAAAGGTATTTCCCGTGCCCTCAGTGGTGCCGATACCGCTCCGTGTTTCAGTGGCTTCCGCATTTTGTGGATCAACCACAACAGTTGCAAGCCATTGATTTTGAGTTTCCGGCACGCGTGAAAAACTTAAATTCAATTCGTGCATTTCGCCGAACGCATCATATACTTTAAATTCCGTTGACCACGTTGACTCTAACCGCTGCGCCGCATTAGCATTCTCCGGTAATACCGGTAAGCGTTTATCTAAGTTACAGGCATACTGAACAGAAGTCGTTGCCTTTGCATCAATTTTTTGGCCTATCGGTACCACAAGGTCTTCGGTTTGTGCAGAAGTATTGATCATGCGGGTACCATCAACCTCTTGAGCCATCCACCCTTGCACACGCATACCATTTGCAGGATTAACCATTGTACCGTCTTTATCCACGCCAAAAGCACCGGCGCGGGTATAAAAATTCTTTTCACCCGATTTTAACACAAAAAAGCCGTTGCCTTGCACTGCAATATCGGTGTTAATACCGGTAGTTTGCAAAGCTCCCTGCGTATGCACAGTATCAATACTTGCAATCATGACGCCAAGTCCGACTTCTTTCGGATTAACGCCGCCGACTTCTTCAGTAGGTCGAGACGCCCCGCTCAACTGCTGAGAAATCAAATCCTGGAAATTCACTCTCCCCCGCTTGAACCCGGTCGTATTCACATTTGCAATATTGTTACCGATAACATCCATTCTCGTTTGATGGTTTTGCATTCCGGACACTCCGGAAAATAATGACCGCATCATATCTATAAATCTCCTATACTGTCGCTTACACCGACTATTGTTACAAACCGCTCTCGTTAATCTGCGTATGCATGAATGAACGGTTTTTATATTATTTTTATGTTTAATTACTTAATCAGCATAAACAGTCTGAACACTAGACCATGCATACCATTTACCGTTTACTTCCACCTGCGGATTATCGCCCCGCGTTGCAGCCGTAATGGTTCCTGAAATCACCTCATCATTGAGGTTTACATCTACCCGTTTGCCTACCACGCCCACCGCCGATGTGTCTCCGATGATTTTATTTAAAGCTTCAAAGCTTTTATTCATATTCGTCAGCTGCTCAAGCGAAGTAAACTGTGCCATTTGCGCCACAAACTGAGTATCTTCCAGCGGGCTCGTCGGATCTTGATGCGTAAGCTGCGCAACCAGTAAATACAAAAAGTCATCTTTGCCTAACTCTTGCTTTGGTGTGCGCCCCCCTACAAAAGACAGCTTATTCAACATATCAACCTGAAGAGAAAGTTTGGCCTTTTCCTCAGGGCTCATTTCAAAAGTAGGTACCGCGCGCTGAGCCATTGCTTCTGTGTTTACCGATTGCTGCACACCACTGATATTCATGTCTACCCCCCGCTTATTATGCTAAAACGTTGACCGTTTGATTGCCTTCAAACTCATAGATAATTCCAGTATCGGCATAATGCTTTTCCTGCATTACCTCAAGATAGGTGTTTTCTGCAAATGAACGGTCAAAATCAGAATTCCCCTGAGCCATACCGCTACCGGTTTCTCCTGACCAACTAACATCAAAATGAGCATCAGAAAATCCACCTGCTTCAAATGCTTCAGCTAATGTTTCAACGCTTTCTTTAAACGCATCATAGCTTTCCTTTGAGCCAACTACGATTTTTCCAAGAATTCTTTTGTCGCCACCCAATTCCAAATTAATTTTTACCGTGCCGAGGTAGGCAGGCTGTAAATGCAAGCGGATAATACCAGCATTATTATCTTTCAAAATAATGTTACCCGTTTGCACAAAATCACCGGCCATATCCTGTATACGCTCTGCAAGGATACTGGAAAAGCTGGAACCGGTTGTCTCTTGAGCACCTTCCCTTGCTTCAGCCTTTGCCATATAATTTTCATTTGCACCATGCATATCAAGAACCATATCAGCACTTGTCGTATCTTCTACCATCACGGCAGCCCCTGCCTCGTGGACGGCAGAACCGGCTGCAACCGAAGCAATTTGAGGCATTGTACGCTCGTCAACTACCGTAAATACCGGCTTTACCTGTTTCACCTCCTTAGGCTTTATGCTATGCGGCTTCTCTTCAGTTTCAGACGGTATCCGTGCCTTTTTCGCTTTATCAAGCGATACGACTTTTTTGCCATCAGTCAAAACATCAATGAAACTAGTACGGCGTTTTTTATCTTTTTTAGCGAGTAAGCTATCTTCAGTACCCAAACCCTCGGCTTCCTCGTACCCGTATATGCGCTCATGACCGCTTGAAGCACAGTCAAGCGATCCTTGTAGCGCCTGTCCATCCTGTGCATTTCCATAACGTACCGAACTATCGCCTGATTCTACAAATGCCGCTTCAACGGCACCCGCTGCATAGGCTATCGTATTGATTTCATCGCCCGAGGTTTCTTGCGCATGCACTGCTTTTTGGCTGTTGTTTTGAGCACTGTCGTCTTTCTTTCGGGATTTATGCGGTAACGATAGTTTATCCGTATTTTTTTCTTTGATCTCATCCGAAGCCATATGCTTTCCTTCCGCACCAAGCAACTCTGCTTCTTCAGGATCTGCGGCAGCCTCTGCAAGCATGTCCTGCATCATCTTATGAAACACCTGCGCATCTTCATCCGAGTGCACTGGTGTACGATTGTCCGATTGTCCCGCTTTAGCATAGTGAACAGGCTGTATATCTTGTTGGATATCAAGCGTTTGCATAGAGCGAACCTCCCCTTAGATTGAACGGCAATGTGACTACATGAGACCAGTTCTGAAACTTCCGTTTTCGAACAGGTTTATTTTGTCAATAGTACTTACCCTTTTTTCGAGTTTCGGAGTTTTTTGTATTGCCTTGAACACTTTTCATAAAATTGCGCTGAAAGCACTCTGCTATACACATAAAAAAACCAGTAAACAAAAAATTGTTTACTGGTTTTCAACGCATTGATACAAATTACCTGCGTACGGCTTAACATTATCTGCCAAAAGGGAATAATACCCGTTTCTATGAAGCTGCACACGAAACACAAGGCCGGTACAACACCACGCTCTCTGTCAAACGGTGTAGCACCTGCCTACTGTCATACCCTAAATTTTCCAACCTCGGTGGAAAAATTGTCTATCGCGTTCTTGTTTTTCTGCGTAATAGCTCTAACTTCTTGTACAGCCGTATTGATTTGACCGGTACCACCCGCCATTTCGTTCATACCGTTGGCGATGTTGTCGGACATATCGGCGAGGTGCTTCATTTCTTTGGAGACGAGGTTGCTGCCTTTTAGCATTTCTGCGGAGCTTGCCTCGACCGTGCGCGTAATTTCGCCGATTTGATGCATCGCGTGTATCAGTTCGCCGCTGCTTTCGTGCTGGCGTTCTACGTCCGTCATAATCCGGTTTTCCTGCCGCTTTGTCGTTTCTACTAACTCGAAAATTCTGTTAAACTGCTGTTCAATCGCTCGGGCGGATAGCGTTACGTCGTCGATTTGCTTTTTTAAATCCTGCAAAATAGCAGTAATATTCTTGCCCTGTACATTGGACTCCTCTGAGAGTTTTCGAACCTCTCCCGCAACGACTGCAAACCCCCGCCCTGCGTCTCCGGCATGTGCCGCCTCAATCGCTGCATTCATCGCAAGGAGATTCGTCTGTGCGGCAATGTTTTGAATCACCGCGCTCGTCTCAAGAAGAACGCTTGAACTATCATTGACCGCCTTTGACAGCATGACTGTTTGTCCAATCGTCTGTTTGCCTTGTTCGGTCGCCACATCGAGCTGCCGGAGAGTCTCCATATTCAGCTTTACGCTTTCGGCAACAGAATCGATACGTTTCACCATTTCGTTGAGCGAGTCAGAAGACTTTTCCGTCGTCCGTGTTTGCAGCTCAATATTTTCATCAAGTTCTTCGATTGTCTTTGTCATCACCTGCAAGGATGAACCGACTGCCACAACGCTTGACGCGTGACCTATCATCTGCTTTTTAATACCCGCAATAGTCTCCGTAATTTCATGAATGGCACTCGCCGTTTCAGTCATGTTGCTTGATAAATCCGTTCCGATTTCCTGCATCGCGTTGGTATTCCAGCTGATTTCTTGTATCGTCGTCCTGATTTTTTCAATCGTCTGATTAAAATAGAACGAAATCTCAGAAATTTCGTTGCTGCCATGCACAGGCAGACTCACTGTCAAATCTCCCTCCCCCTGCGCAATGTCTTTGAGTGCAAGTGCCGCCTTATGGAGCGGGTGCGTTATTCTTCCGGTAAGCATAAGGCTGATTGCGGCGATAACGATGATAATTACAGCGGTAAACGGTAGTAAGATTTTCATAATGGCGAATGTCAGACGGTTAAAATAACTGACGGGAAGCGCGATGCCCAATGTCCAGTTCGGGGTGTTGGGAATAGGTGTGTACACCATACAATACTGGCGGCCATGGTTCATATAACGCCGGACATTTCCTACGCCGCTCATCATATCTTTTTCTATCTCAGCCATACCAACGTAACCTTCCGATTGAAGATTTTTGATATTCGCTGTCATAATTTTCGACGAATCAGGGTGAGCAACAAAAACGCCCGTATTATCTACAATAAACCCGAAGCCCGCTCCGCCGATTTTGATTTTATCGGCGACGGCGGATAGCGCTGTTCCGTCCACCGTTACCGCCATCATGCCTTGATTTTGATTGTTAGGACCTACTACCGCGTGACCGACAACGATAATCGGCGTGTGCGTGGTGGCTCCGATAAAGGGATTGGTTTTATACACCGACTGATTGTGTACAAGAATGGGTTGATAATAGGGCAAAGGGCGCGCATCAAAATAGGTGCCCTGTCGCGCAGCGGTCGTAAATTTTTCGGAAAGTTTTACGTTAGGGTCAAAACGACCGAGCACTTCTCCCTGCTTGTCTTCGCTCGCGCCCATAACCTTGCTTACCCAGCCTTCACCGCTCTTTTTGATATACGCCAGAAAGATAAAACGCGGATCGTTCACCCGTTTTTCTGCATCCAATAAAAACGGCTGAATAATATTCCAGTCGTCCGACTTCATTTCGGCTGATTCTACACACGCTTTGGACATATTGTCCGTACCACCGATCCATTCGCCGATCTCTTCCGCCTTGCTACGCGCAATGGTTTTTATCGTTTCAAGTTCGTTTTTCAAAACTACCCTGCTGAGCGTGATATGAGTCAACGTGACAATCGCAACAAAAACAACCACAAGCGAGCCAAATATTATCAGCAACAGCTGCGTGCCGATTGAGTGTTTCCGTTTAAAATCCATAAGAACACACCAGTTGAATATCAGCAGCCTGTTTTATACATTCACCGCGAGCAAAACTGCCATCATACCCCCCGCATATACTCCCATCATACGTACGCCCTTTTCCTGTTGAAAGCAGCATACCCAAACCTACCAACATCTTTACTTTACTCATTAAGGCTCTCCATAGCATAGATATGTATCTATAAAACAGACTACACTAAACCTGCTCAGAAACTTCCGTTTTAGAGCAGACCAACTGACATGCAAGTCAACTATAATTGATACTAGCAACATCGCAGTTTTTTGTATAGCCCTAAACGATCTTTTAATCAAAAACCTTGACGAAGCGCATAAGAACGCTCACACTTTGTCGAGTATCCGTCGATGATTACTATAAAGGACGGAGCGATACCTCGATATATGAACATCACGATAGTAACCAAGCAACAGATGGCACACCTCCTATCAATGCGTGAAGCTATTGAAGGGGACAAAGAAGCGCTTGCCCTGTATTCTTCCGGTAAAAGCGCTATTCCGCTGAGAACAAACCTAGCCGTAAAAAAATATGAGGGGCAAAGTCTTTACATGCCCGGTTATGCTGAAGATGCGCATGCGCTTGGAATTAAAATAGTGTCGGTGTATCCGCATAACAGCAAAAAAAAGCTCAGCACCGTACCTGCAGCAATGGTGCTGTTGGATGCAGAAACGGGCGAGATCAAGGCGCTCATGGACGGTACCTTCTTAACACAGCTACGTACCGGCGCAGTTGCCGGTGCTGCCACTGATTTACTAGCTCGTAAAACAAGCAGCGTCTTTGCACTCATCGGAACAGGCGGACAAGCAGAAAAACAGCTTGAAGCAGTCCTTGCCGTACGTCCGATCACCGAAGTCAGAATTTATAGTCCAAACCAAGCGCATGCTACCGAGTTTACCTCCCGTATGCGCAGCCTGTTTGCCGGAACATACCCCGCAGTCATGAGTGCCGTAAGCACACCAGATGAAGCCATTGATAACGCAGATATCATTACCGCCATTACTACGTCAAAAACACCGGTGTTCGACGGCAAAAAAGTGAAACAAGGGGCTCATGTAAACGGGATGGGCTCCTATATGCCTGACATGCAAGAGCTGCCGGAAGAGCTTTTACAGCGGGCATCCAAAATTTACCTTGACACTCGCGAAGGGGTTTTACACGAAGCAGGGGATTTTATACAGCCAATACAATCAGGACGCTTTTCAGAAAAGCGTATCACCGGCGAGTTAGGAAAGCTTGTGCTTGGTACTATTCCAGGGCGAGAATCAGCGGAGGAAATTACCGTGTTTAAATCAACCGGCAGCGCAATATTGGATATTGTCATCGCCGAAAAAATATACACGTGCGCCGCGGCACAGCGCACCGGCACTGTTATACCACTGTAATACGCCCCACCTGCACAACAGTGCACTATTTTTTAGGGACGCGGTTTGTATTCATTCACCATAGTAATTTGCGAAGAAACAAGTTTACCCTGTGCCATCTCGCGTGCCGCTTTTAAAGCCTGATCTATGTATAAAGCAGTATCAGCGACACCATGCAGTACAATAGCTTGATCGGTTACCTCAGCATCCAAAAAATAAATTTGCAGCTTTAGCTTAAAAGCAATATGATTAACGATCCTTTGTCCCATCAAAAGTTCAGAAATACGCTTCATCCCCTCCTGCTCTTCTGTTTTAGTGATGGTTGCCATTACCGCATGTTCTATGATACCTGCCGCAGTATCAGCAGTAATGGAATCGGTATTGACAACCAAATGGTAATGAGCTGCATCATCTTGTTCCATATCAAAAAAACATTTATGAAACCCATTCCGATTGACATCGCTTTCAGTCATCAATAAACGAGCTTTTTTTTCCGGCCAATCAAATTCCTGCATTAAACGATGTACACGTGTGATATCGGAAGCAACAAGCCGCACGGCATAGCAGCCCGGAATATCTTGCAACAACGCAAAACCACCCCTGCCAATAAAAATACAATTACCCGTTTGAGCATACGTGTATATAATCTCGCGCAAATAATCGAGGTACTCATCTCTATTTCTGGATAACGAAGCCCAGAAGCCGGGTTTTCGTTCGTCATATCGTTTAAGATTTGTGGTTGAAACGCCGCATTGAATTAAATCATTTTCTAAGTCTTTTTTATCAATAAATCTATAGTGCATAGACTGCGCCAATGCCAAAGCCGTTTCATCGCCATAAGACGCTATTTTCCGCGAAATCGCAATAATTGCCATAAAACCACCTTTATTATAGAATAAGATGCATTTTCGATTCTGTCAAAGGAAGGTTTTAATTTTATGGAGAAAAATCAAACATTAGTATGGAAACCGCTTACTAAAAAACAAGTATGGGCCACGCCCGTGTTAACAGTCAATGAGGTAGAAAGCATGGCGCCCGACAAAAAGACCAAAAAGCTCACTACGCTCTGTGCACCGAATTGGGTGATTACCATTCCCATTGTTACCGGCAAAGACGGGATTGATTATTTTCTCATGGTAAAGCAGTGGAGGCACGGATCAGCACACATTTCCATTGAATTTCCCGGCGGTGTTGTAGATGAAGGCGAAAACACAGAAAAAGCAGCACAACGGGAATTGCTTGAAGAAACAGGACGAAAGGCGCAATCAATCACGCTGCTTGCAGAAGTGTTCCCAAATCCGGCAATAATGGAAAACAAAAGCTTTATATATCTCGCCCAATGCGATGCCGAAGTGCACAACCAAGCACTTGATGAGGACGAATTTGTAGCAGTAGAAATGATTGCGGTAACAGAATTACTAAAAAAAATGGGCACGCCGCCTTATGATCACGCACTCATGTGTACCGCACTGTTTCTTTACTTACAGCATGAAGGGAAGGTTTAACGGAGAGCGCTTACGATAGAGCGGATTAATCTGCATAGCGATTAATCCGCTCTATCCTGCTATAAATACATTATTTTGCACGCTTAGGCAGTGCTTCATAGATCGTATTCGGATCATACAAACCGCTGCGCTTCTCCCCCCTAATGCTTGGTATGGTAAGAATAGTCCCCGATTCTATTACATCAGGGTCTTTTTTATCAATAAATTTACTTTTATTTGCTTCGTATAACTTGCGCCATAAGTAGGGATTAGCATACACAGCCTTATTTGCCGCAATATTCCATAAACAATCCCGCTCTCCACGCCAAGTACGGACACGGTACTGGGCAGGCAGTGTTGCAAAAGAAGATTCATCGCCTGTTACCACCGAAAGCACTTCAAGAATCTTTTGTGCACATGCAACTGAAACGTCAAAATCCTGTTTATCAAAAGCCAATATGCCGGCATTCAATGACTCAGTCGCAATTTTAAAAGCTTCGGGATAGTTTTCCTCCGCCCGATTAGTTTTCGCCCAAGTATAGCGTGTCCTCGCTTTATTCATCTCTTGTTCAGCTTCTACACGGGCAAGCATATACTGAATGTAATCTGCAGACTTTTGTGCATACAGCTCTGCCAACCGTGCATATTTTTCAGAAGCTTCATAATCACCTTCTTCGTAAGATTGCTCAGCAAGCTGAGAATATGCACGGCTTTTACGCTGGAACTCATTATTATCATAAGAAAGTGCGTATAACGCTGCAGCCCCTACATATAAAAACGAAAGATATAAAATAAGTATTCTTTTCATTCACTATCTCCTTAGTTTCGGGCATAGACACTCTTTTACGAACAGTACGCCTTGCATCCAATACTCCCGTATCGATGTCTACTTTGTAGAAAGCACCTCATCTGCACGACTTTTATCTACAGACGGAGCAGAAACTGAATCTGCCGGTTGAGCTTCCGAATCATTACTATCGATCTTTTCGTCCAGCTGTTGTAATGCTTCAAGATCAATTGGTTCATCTACAAAACCTTCCGTATTTTCAGGTAAAGGGACTTCATCATCGGCATCTTGCGCAAGTTTACGGCTTGCTTGCTGACGCTCCTTTGCTTTTGCGATTGCTTCAGCCGCTGCAACCCGCTTGGCTTCTACAATCTCATACACCCGCATAAAAGTATCAGCGGCGGCAATATACTGTTGATACGCTTGCTCAAATTGAGTATTTTTTACCGCAACACCCGCCTGCCGATAAAAAAGCGCCCCTTTATCATAGTTCTCTTGAGCACTTCGCGCCGCTTTAATAGAATCACAGGCAGATCGCGCTTCATCCGCTTTCTTTTTCGCATCTACTACACGCAGTTTAAAACCTTCCTGTTGCAGTATTTTATATGCTTCAAGCGCTTGTAGCGATAGATCATAAGATTTTTGTGTATCGGACGCATATAAATCATCTATTTGGGCTAGTAAATCAACGCCTTTTTGATATTTTTCTACATCCTGTGCAGCTAAATGATGGGTATCTATCTGCTCTTTTGCGGCATTAATATGCATTTTATTGATCAATACGCGGTACTGTAAGAGTGCTTGTTCCGCTTTTTCTTTGCCCCGCTCACTATCGTTCGCACTGTAGGCACTACGAGCAGCCGCAGCGCTCTCGTCTGCCATCTTAAACAAATCAGGATACGCCGTATCTGCATGCAACGCAAGGGCTTGATCTCGTGCGTTTTTTAATTCCGTTAAAAACTGCTGTATTTCTGCTGCATGACTATCAGTTTCAGGGTTGGTTTCAATTTCTGGTTTGGTGTCAGCTTCGGCTTTGATTTCAGTTTCAGCCGCAGCAGACACAGCCGGCTCAGATTGCACTTCAGGTTTCGGCTCTTCTTGTGCCGCAGGAGTAGATTTACAGCTGAGAGCTCCTACTATGAACAAAGAAAAAAAAGCACTATACCAAACTATTTTTAATGGCTTATTCATTACAACCTCCATATTGCTTTCATACCGAGGGGAAGCACTTGAGCACAGCAAACAAAATTCCACCAGCATTGAATACTCATTGTGTATCGGCAACTTTATTTTCAGCCTAAAGAGGAGTATGAGAATAGCTATAGACCATGTTACGAATTATCAGCGCAAGGATTAGGCTTCAAAAAGCAAGGGCTACCAAACCCCGTACACTGTTGAAGCCGGTAATCATACGTTTATTCTAATGGAGGGAAATACCCCGTTTCATCTCGTCCTGAGCGATTTAATAATCGAACTTCAATTTCAACAGGTAAATACGCCCTGCCAAAATTGGTTGGCAAAGCAGAGGTATAGCTGAGTTGATAGGCCCCAACGGGCTTGGCCACCAAATCTTCAATGAGCGGTGTCAATCCTTTTTCAGCATAAATATAAGAGTGCATGCCGCCTGTTTTAGCACAAAGATATGCAAGCTCGGCAGGTAATTTTTTCTGTTTTAAATTGATTGCATAAAACCGTATACCGTTATTTTTCATATAGGCTGCAAGATCATTTAAACTATACTGTTTAAAACTTTCCGCACCAATATCATCAAATGATAAAAAGATCACACCGCGCTTTTTTGTTGCGTTGATAAGCTCGCCACTTGCAAGCCGCACAGCAAGATCGCAATTCCATAATGATGACCACGAGGCCTTTAGTTTAAGCGGCTGTTTGAGCAGTGTTTCAGAAGTAAACGTTCCTTCCAAAACAGGAATCTGAGAAGCAGAAACAATTGAAATAGACCCTTTGCCCTCCATCGCAGTTGCAAGCTCTCTAACAACCGTTTTTATGAGCTCTAGTTCTTTCTCTGATTCAGGGGAACGCTCTATAACAATCGAAACTGCGCAGTTTTTATTCACATAAGCAGCACCGTCTAAACTGAAATTATCAACAAGCCGATTGGATTCGGTTAAAAAGAAATTTTTTTCAGTAAGTCCAACGATCGGTTCTCCAAAACGGTTCTCTACACAAACATCAACCGTAACCTTTGGGAATTGATCTGCAAACACCCGATCAAAGCGGACAAAAAAACCACCTGCCAATTCATTGATATGAGAAAAAACTTGAATAGTGCCGTTTTTATAATCTGCCAATAGCAAACTACCATTCACATCGGGAATTGCAGCCGTAATACGAGCGGGAGCATTACCGAGATTAGCTACCGTATATAAACTTGCAAGATTAATATCTACCAAATACACTTTATTAAAACAGGATACCAATAAGTTATTTTTCCACACTCGCATTGATTCTGCATGGACAAGGCTACCTTCAGGCAGTAAAGCACGAATATAGTTACCGGAAGTGTCAAAGACATAGATAGAGCCCTTTATGGAATCAGCAACATACACCAAATCGTCAATAATAGCGATACCCGCAGGCGCAGTAAAACCGGAAAAGCTCCCACTGCGCTGACCAAAGGAGAAAAGGCCCTTTCCATCAGGGGAAAACACCACCACGCGAGCATTACCAAAATCGGTTACAAAAATATTTCCAGAAGAATCAAGGGCCAGAAACTGCGGCCCAATGCACTGGCCTTCACCGCGTCCCCTTGCACCAAAGGATTTAACAAAAGCGCCATCTTTGGTTAAAATAGAAATTCTATCAGCCGCAAACTCTGAAACTAATAAATTACCGTTTTTAAGTGGAAAAATATCAAAAGGACGGTCAAAGCCCTCTAACGGCCCTCCGGTACGGTCAAGTATAATCCCGTTAATATCAAAATGAACCAATTCATTAGACCCATACGCAACTACCCAAAAACTTCCATCGGGCAAACTCGCAACTGAAATGGGCTGCTTAAAAACAATACCAGATTCTTGCTTGGATTCAAAGACAGAGGTTTCAACATACCGCACTGATTCTCCAAAATCAGGCTGAAAACCACGCCGCTCTTTAACCACTTCAATGCGGTTTTTCAAAAGCTGCCCGCCATAGCCGGAAGCGGCCGCAGCTTCCCACTGTTCAATTGCAGTTCCTTCTACACCGGAGCGGTAATACGCATGTCCAAGCCAATCCAACACCAGCGTATTACCGGGAATATAAGCTAAAGCCTTTTCAAAAAGCAAAATGGCTTCGTTAAATGTTCCCCGATAATAAGCCTGTATCCCCCTACGGAATTCCTCAAAGCCGTGACTTTGGTTAGAAGAACTAATATGCTGTTCCAATGTGTTTTTTTCTGCAAAAAGAACCGAAGCCATCAGAATACCGCACAAAACCATAAACACCGTATATCTTTTTCGAATATCCATCGTTTTAATTTTCCCCTCCATCATTTATAATCTTGGCATGATAGCCAATAAGTTCATTATCGGGAGATTTTTTCAAAGCTTGCTGAATATACTGTTTGGCTTCACCAGGAAAGCCTAATTTATGATATACCCATGCCAAAGAATCCAAATATGCGCTGTTTTCCTGCTGACTATCAAAAGCCTTTTTACACAGTACCAATGCACGGGTTAAATCCTGCCCACTTGCGGCCAAAACATACCCAAGCCCATTCAACGCTGTCGGATTATCAGGGGCAAACTCAAGCGCTTTTTCATAGAATGATACGGCGTTCTTCGTATTATCCTGTTCATACGCTAAATACGCTAAAGCAGCATACACTTGCGGAGATTTATAACCGGCATCCAATAATTTTGACAACTCAAATTCTGCCAATTTTAACCGCCCTGTTTTGGTATAAATAAACGCAAGAATAAGCCGACACTGATAAATTCGAGCAATACTTGCACCAGCAGTAATGATTTGTTCCAGATAAACAAGAGAATCATCATACTGAGAAAGACGGGCATAGCATAGCCCAATATAATAAACCAAATCAAAATTAGTATCATTATCTTTCGTTGAAATCTTCAAAAAAACGGTAAGTGCATCCTCATACCGGCTCTCCTTGTATAAACGGATCCCTTCAACGAGACTTGAATCCATACTCCCCTCCCCCTCTTATTCTATTGACTACAAGCACCTTTAAAACTGAAGTTTCTACAAGCTCTCTAATACACGCACACCGCCTGAAGGTTGCACCTTGTAGTACAAAGGCTTAAATCCAAAAATGCGTTCATAATCATTGAGTTTTTCTATATACATTTCAACATTCATCGTGCGTAAAATACTATACGTGCAGCCGCCGAAACCGCGTCCTGTTAACCGAGAACAAATAATATCATTGGTATCAGGCTCCACAAACTCCATAACCCTTTTCACCAACCAATCCAATTCAGGGCATGAAATCTCAAAACGATCCCGTAAATTTTCCTGAGAACGAGTAACAATCCTTGAAAAAACAACCCAGTCATTTTTTTGTAACGCTAAAATTGCATCGTCAACACTCATCGATTCCCTGATAATATAAATAACCCGACGCCGAACTGATTCCGGTATATTCATCTCTTCGAGCATGGTTTCAGTTAACTTGGTCATATCTTTTGGAATATCAGGCATTTTTTTTACCCGTGTATATGCTTCTATACACTCCTGAATGCGGCGGTTTAACTCTCCGCGCGCCAAAAGACGAGGCACTCGGGAATCGGTTAATATGACTTGGTAATCGGTAATGGGAAACGGATATAGATCAGCAGTCTTTTTATGATGATCAGTCCGTAAACAATGCCCCGGTTCAGCATATAATGCACACAAAATATCGGCACGATGTGGATAGGTATTTAAGTGCTGTACATTGGCATTCTCCAAAAGGTCAATTAAATCATCATCCGAAAGCTGCGAAGCAAAAATATGGCGCAAAGCCACTGCAGTCGCAACCTTCAGTGCATTCGGCGTACCCAAACCTGCATCGGCAGGAATTTCAGACAAAATAGTGAAATTCAAGCCTGTCATAGCAATATCTGCATCAATAAATGAAAGAATAACCGCTTTTATTGAATTAGCCCACCGGTCTTCTTTTCGATAACGTAAATTTGATGCAGCAATTTTTTTTCGCTCCCGTAATGAAAGAGAAAAAAAACGATAATTTGAATCCTTTCGCCGTGATACACAGAGATATAGATGATAATCAATGGCCATAGAAAGTGTATTACCCTGTGCAAACCAAGTATGCTCGCCTAAAAGATGAAATCGTCCCGGAGCTGCTACCGTAACTTCCGGTTCATCGCCATATTCGTCAACGTGAAAAGGTACAATTTTTTGCATATACACATATATCATATCCGCAATATTGAAATAATTCAAGAAAAATGCTTAAAATAGTACAAAATTATGAGATTAGTTACTTCTTTTTTAGCAGCTGCATGTTCAGCGCTCTTATTATCTATCGGAATACCCAATGAATGCTACCATTCGGGCTCAGCTCTCTTTGGTATCCTTGCACTTATTCCCCTGTATATAGGCTTATGCACTGCCCGCTCCCGCAAAGAAGCCGGCATTATGTGCGGCGCCATGATAGCGCTTACCCATGTTATATCAAGCTATTGGTTGATATATTTCCAAGATTTTGCTATTTTTACCCTTGGCGCTTCGACCGTCGCTTATTTTTTCCTCGGCATCCCCTTTGGTATATGGCTGTACTATGCCTTGCACCGTCTGCCGATCAACCTGCGTCCCTTTGCCTTTGCCGTTATATGGACGTTATGGGAATGGTTTAAGTCCAACGGTTTCGTCGCTTACCCGTGGGGCACCCTTACGATGACAAGCCAATCATTACATACCTTTATCCAAATTGCCGACATCACCGGCGTATGGGGTATCGGAGCGACCATCGCTACCGTTTCAGCGCTGCTTGCAGAACTCGTACTGGCTGCACTGGGGCTTACCAATGGGCTTTCCAAACCGCATCGGTACCCGCTTAAACGGCCACTTATATTCCTCGCAGGTTGTTTACTCTTAAGCAATGGATACGGTTTGTACCGTTTGCATGAAACACGGGTACCGGAACACACGCTCCGGCTTGCAATCATTCAGCAAAATACCGATCCATGGATTACCGATGCTTTTGATACCAACTTAAACGATATCCAAACCATCACTGAACAAACGATACGGCAATCGGACACGCCGCCTGACCTCATTGTGTGGAGCGAGACAAGTTTAGCCTACGCCTATAATGTATCTCAATCTTTTTATGCACGCGTTCCATTTAACGAATCGTTTACCGAGTTTTTAAAACGGATGGATATTCCTCTCTTAACCGGCTCTCCTTTAGTAAAAAACAGTGAACTGCAAGAAAGTGAAAATGCCGTCTACCTTATTGAACCGGATGGGACTATCAACGATACCTATTCCAAAATGCAGCTTGTTTGTTTTGCAGAATACATACCGTTTATTGAGCATCCGATTGTAAAGAAATTATTCAACAAACTGGTAGGTTTTTCATCGGGATGGCAGCCGGGCACTGAGTATAAGGCCTTTACGCTTATCACAAAAGAGGGGAAGCGCGTCCGTTTTGCTGCTCCCATCTGTTTTGAAGACGCTTTTCCTCCTCTGTGTGCGCGGCTGCATAACCAAAACAGCGACATACTGATCAACCTAACCAACGACTCATGGTCTAAAACACCAAGTGCGGAATATCAGCATTTTGCCATAGCTTTCTTCCGTGCCATTGAGCTAAGGACGCCACTCGTGCGAGCTACCAACTCCGGGTACAGCGCAGTAGTTGACCCAACCGGAAAAATTATTGCAGATTTACCGCTTTTTACCGCTACCGGCACGGTAGTTGAGGTACCTTTGTATGCACACCGCACTACGTTTTATGCACAATGGCAGGACTGGCTGCCATCGTTGTTCCTCATTATAGCACTTGTTGGTATGTTCTCCTATTGGAAAAACATGAAAAAAATGGAAGGTATACGGTAAGCAGCAAGTATATCGTCGGCTTGGGATCCTGTACGGTTCTCATGGCATGACGAAACGGATGTTACAGCAGCTTCCAAAGTTGATACGCTGTTCACCTGTTGTACTTTTCGGACTATCCGACCGATACCATAAAATAAGCGTTTATAGTAAGCGTATTACCTGCAAGCGCCACGTTATCAATGGAATATACCGATGCCGAATGTTGCATACCCGCGATTTTTATATTGTAGTTTTCAGCAAGAATTTTAAAATTATGATAATTTTCTTTTTTATCAAAAATCACAGATGAAAATGCCCCGGTATCAAATCAACAACCTCGACGTGGCATGTGAGCAATGCTCAATGTTTCGCACTGACAGTCAAGCAATCGACAGAAAGGTCAATTCATTATCCAAAGTCAAACGCTAGATAGATAGTCAAGCTGGCGGCATCAGCCACCAGCTTGACAGGTTGACAGACCCCAGCCTTCCCCCTTATGATAGTACTTTACATAAAACAAACACGGTGAGGTGAGTATGGAAGCACTATTACATCAACTTTTGATGAATGCGCCGATTTGGGTTGCGCTTTTGGTATTGATTGCCAGCTTGTACACGCTTGGTAAGGGCGCTGATTTACTGGTTGACAACGCCGTATCGCTCTCCCTTACATGGGGGATCCCCAAAATAGTACTGGGTGCAACGATTGTCAGTCTTGGTACAACCTTGCCGGAAGCCTCGGTTTCCACATTGGCAGCGGTAAAGGGAAATGCAGATCTTGCACTAGGCAATGCAATCGGCTCAATTATTGCCGATACCGGCCTCATTATCGGACTTGCAGCTATGATTGGTACCGTTCCGGTGGAAAAGCGGCTTATAAAAAGGCAGGGCACCATACAATTTGCCGCTGCAGCGCTGCTTGCAGTAGCAGCATTACCGTTTTTCTCCCCGGGCGGCGAAGGCATCATCTATCAGTGGATGGGCTGGATTTTTGTGGCGCTGCTTATCTCCTATTTATACCTATCATTTCGCTGGGCAAAAACTGCAGTCGCAAAAGACGCAGCGGAAGAGCAAGACAATACCACACAGTCAGTGCTCCTACTCATGCTCTTGTTGCTGGTAGGCATTGCTATCGTAATCGGGTCATCCAAAGTGCTGATACCGGCGGTTGAAGTGTTAGCGGTTAAAGCAGGCATTCCGCAAAGCATCATTGCTGCCACTGTAGTAGCCTTTGGAACAAGCGTTCCCGAATTGGTTACCGCTATTACTGCAGTACGGAAAGGCCACGGTGAACTTGCTGCAGGCAATATTATCGGCGCTGATATTTTAAACGTACTGTTTGTGCTTGGGCTTGCTGCCGCCGTAACACCCGCCGGTATTACGGTGCCGGTTAGTTTTTACCGCCTACAGATTCCCACCATGCTGCTCGTGGTAGGGCTCTTCCGCTTTTGCTCCACTCGAAAAAACGGCATAATCACCCGCCTGCAGGGCGCTTTGCTCTTTACATTCTATTTTGTGTATGTCATCCTTAATTTCATGTTATGAGACTCTCTGGCCGCCCATCTTGACAACCGTATCTGCAATATGCAAGGTAGATTCCCGATGCGAAACAAGTACAATGGTTTTACCTGCACTCGCCTCTTCCAGCGATTTTAAAATGATCTTCTCGTTCAAAGCATCCAAATTACTGGTCGGCTCATCGAGCAGCATAAACGGCGCATCATGTAAAAAAGCACGGGCAAGTCCTATCCTTTGTTTTTCACCTCCCGAAAGGGTATCTCCCAGCTCGCCCACTTCCGTCTCGTAGCCTTGGGCAAGCGAAAGAATAAAATCATGAATGGATGCCTTTTTTGCAGCGGCTATCACCTCGTCCATTGAGGCAGTAGCCTTCCCAATCTTGATATTGTCCGCAATAGTGCCTTTAAAAAGATGACTTTCTTGGGTAACAAAACTTTCCATGTTCCGAAGCTCATCGGTAGGAATGGTTCCGATATTTTCGTCTGAAATGAGTATGCTACCCTTTTGTACTTCCCAAAAGCGCATGAGCAATTTAAGGAGGGTTGATTTACCCGAACCGCTTGCACCGTGTATGCCTGTAATACAATCTTTTTTAATAGCCATACTGTAATCGGTAAAAATCTTCTCATTTGCATACGAAAAGTCAATATGTGCAGCTTGCGCGCCTGTAAAGGAGCGAGTGCGGGAATCGGAGGGAATGTCCTGTGTCAGCGGCGTTTCCTCCAAAAGAGAAATAACCCGCTCCCCGCTTGCAAGCGTTTGATTGAGGTTATTGGAAAGCTGCGCCAATGCAAGTACCGGCCCGAAAGAAGAAATCATGCTGATACTGATGGCAAGTACCCCTGAAAAATCGATAGAACCGGCACGAAATAAAGCAATTGAAAGCAATAGTTGCGTCAACGAGAAAAAAAGCATGATCGCGTTGGTATAGGTTCTTTGACGGCCGCCTTGATTGCTTAAAAACAATCCATCCTGAGCTAAGGCATCCGATTGCACCTGTAAGCGTTTTTGTATACGCTCCCCCGTATTGTACTGCATAATTTCATCTAAGCCGCGTAGCGATTCAAGGACAAAACTATTAAGGCTGCCGAACTGATTTCTAAACCGCATACCGACTGCTGCTGTCTTTTTACCGTTTTGAAGCGGAATAGCAACGCCGACTACGATATACGCAACACAGGCCACCAATGCGGCAAAAACGCTATATGAACCGATAAAAAGCAGCATACAGATACACGTCAGTAGCGCAATAATGATAGGAGAAATAGTGTGCGCATAAAATACTTCCAATAATTCTATATCAGTGGTAATGATGCTGATAAGGTTGCCTTTGTCTTTCCCTTCCAGTTTGGCAGGTGCAAGCCTGCGCAAAGCAGTAAACACATTATGCCGTATGATCGCTAAAAGCTTAAAGGCAATAAAATGGTTGCAATATTGCTCAATACAGTGTAGAATCCCCCGTAAAACGGCAAGCACTATGAGGGCCGCAATAGCACACTGAACCGACAAACCTAAAAAAGGACTTCCTACGGCCGTACCAGCAGGCAGCGTTCTTTTTAACACCACAAGCAGCGCCTGCCCGCCCAAAACGGTAATAAAAATTGCACACAAAAAACCGACAACGCCTGCAGTAACGGCAAGAACCATGACCGGTATAAGCGGTTTAACTAATATGATGAGCCTGCCCATAATGGCAAGGCCGCTTCTTCTGTGCGAATCGGTGTTCATGCGTTTCTCTCCCCATACATTTCCAGCATTTTCTGACTTTCATACAGGGCGTAATAATCCCCTTTACGTGCAAGCAGTTCGGAAAAACTGCCCTTTTCAGTAATACTGCCGTTTTTAAGAAAATAAATACAATCACAGTCCGTTGTATTTGCAAGCCGGTGAGAAATGAGTATAATGGTTTTAGTCCGCTTTAAGCCGTAAATTACCTGCATAATCATTTCTTCGCTTTCAGGATCAATATTGGAGGTGGCTTCATCAAAAATATAGACGGGACTATCAAAAAGCAATGCCCGCGCCAAAGCGAGCCGTTGGCATTGACCGCCTGAAAAATTTGCTGCTTTTTCTACGAGTTCGGTATCAAGCCCCTTTTGAGTTGCCAGAAAGCCGTAAAGATTTACCTTGTTAAGAACCGCAATCATTTGTTCATCAGTAGCATCGGGCTTTGCCATCCGCAAATTATCCGCAACGGTACCTTTAAATAAATAGCTGTTATGTTTTATCACGGCTACATGCTGCATAAGCACCAATTCCGGTATCTGCGATAAGGGAATTGAGCCAAAGGATATCTGCCCCGTGTAGTTTTTATGTTTACCGGACAAAAGCGCTGCAATGGTACTTTTCCCGCTCCCTGATTCACCTACAAGGGCAACAAAAGAACCGTGCGGTATGCTCATGCCGGCATTTTTAATAATAGGCCTTTTCTCATCATAGGAAAACGAAAGATTGTCAATGGTGATGTTCGTGTGCTCTACGCTGTCCAGTGCAGACACCGCGTTCAAAGCAGGCTGCGGCTCCGGTAAATCGAGGATAAAAAAGATTTTATCGGAAGCCGCCATACCATTCATTGCAATGTGGAAAAAAGAGCCTAAAAGCCTCAGCGGGATAAAAAATTCTGCCGCTAAAAGCAAGATGATAATGGCTGCTGAAAAAGAAATAAGCCCTGCAGAAAATTCCAAAAGGGCGGTAATAATACCTGCAGCGGCACCTCCATACGCAAGAATATCCATCACGGTAATGGAGTTAAGCTGCATGGTGAGTACTTTCATGGTAATTTGCCGAAAATATTCAGCATCCTTATCCATTTGCACCGACTTACCGGCATCTGCTTTGTAAATTTTGAGCGTAGTCAGTCCCTGTAAGTTTTCCAAAAAATTATCACCCAAGCCGGTATACACGGTTAAATACTTTTTTAAAAGCCGTTTGGCAACTTGCTGCACTGCAACGATCGAAAGCGGTATGAGCGGTACACACACTAAAAGCACTACGGCAGCCTTTATCGATAAGGGGGCAATAATCACAAAAAGCGTGAGCGGCGCAAGGAGGCTATAAAAAAATTGCGGCAAATAGCTGCCGAAATAGGTTTCCAATTGCTCAACGCCCTCGGCTGCCATTTGTACGATTTCTGATGTGGCAACGTTTTCCCGGTATGCCGTACCAAGCCTGAGCAGTTTGGCAAACAATTGTTTACGCAAGACCGCTTTTACATCCTTGCTCGCTAAAAACGTACAACGGGTTGCAAGAACTGTTGTAATAGAGCGCACCAAAAGAGCCGCGGCACATACCGCCAACACTACTATAATGCTGCGATGCGAAAGCGTTCCGCCGACGGTTTGTTCCAATAGACGCGCGATACAAAACACTACCGCTGTTTGAGCGAGCAATGCTATCCACTGCCAAAACACTGCAAGATACACGTACTTTTTGGCATAAGCAAGGAGATTTATAAGTCTTTTTTTTATCATATATATACGCCTCTATCGACAACGAGCATATAAACCCGTATTTATGATGGGGCATATCTTTAAAATTGTCAACTATTTTCAACATAATACCTCAATAATTTTCCTTGCGGATTTTTCTTTCCTATGTTATACTTAAAACTACGTAGAATTTACTGCTAAATATTAGATTCTAGCCGGTATTTAGCAGTAAATTCGCATAAAAATTATTCTTTTTTAGGGAAAAGGGGCTTGACAATTATGAGAAAATCGTATACCCCCCCCCCCCTATGTGAACGTGAGGGGAACGCGGGACAGTCGGTAAACGTTTCAGGAAAAGCAAAAAAACGCTTTTCGATTCGCTTCAAACTTATTTTTATCTTTGGGCTCTTGATTGCCCTCGCTTCAAGTATTGAAGGCTTGCTTGCAGTCAGAACAGCGAACAGAGCTGTAACTGAAAAAGTTGAGGCGCATCTTATCGACAAAGCAACCGATGTTGCAGAAGTTGTTGACGGTAGAATCGCTTCTTTTTTTCAGTTCCTCGAAGGTATCGCACGAATGCCAGCGCTTGTTGATCCTCACACTGCCTACACTGAAAAATATACATTAGTAAAAAGAGAAGCAAATTTTAATAAAAATATAACGAATATGGATATTCTTGATACATCGGGCAATTTGTATGCGCTCGATGGAACTGCTATCTCTTTAAACGCTGAAAAATACTTTCAAGCGGCAATAACGGGCTCGCGATTTTTAAGTGAACCATTCATATCAAAAATTAGCGGAACCTTAATTCTGACTTTTGCAGTGCCTGTTTACGATAATAATAGGACAATCAACGGTGTTTTAATTGCGAGTATTCCCGCAGAATGGCTTTCCGATCAGATTAACGATATTATTGTCGGACAAACAGGATATTGCTATATACTCGGTTTGGAGGGAAATATCATTGCTTTCAAAAACTATGAGTTGGTAAAGAATAAATGGAATACAATAGAAGAAGCAAAAAAAGATTCGAGCCTTAAAAGTAATGCGGATTTTGAAAAGTACGCAATGCAAACTGATGAAAGCTCGATAGGTTACTATCATTACAAAGGGGATAAGATCGCCTCGTATGCCACACTGAAAACCACCGACTGGAAAGTCATTATCGCCGCTCCCGTCAATGAGTTCATGGGAACGGTCAACGCCCTGCGTCTTTCAATGATCGGCATCGCGACAATTATCTTAGTTATTGCGCTTATTATCGTGTACCTCGTTGCCCGTGCAATGGTAAAACCTATTCTAACTGCGGTTTCCGCACTACAGAATATCGCGCAAGGAGAAGGAGACTTAACCGTCCGCTTGCCGGTACACGGCAACGATGAGATTACCGATATGGCCGAATATTTTAACGAGACGATCGCAAAAATCGGCGCTTCTATTCAGCAAGTCGGGGTAAACAGTAACGACATGGAAGAAATCGGCAATGAACTTGCAAGCAACATGACTGAAACCGCGAGTGCTGTACACCAGATCAGCGCTAACATCGACGGCGTAAAACAGCAGGCGATGACCCAAGCGGCAAGCGTTACCGAAACGGCAGCCACCATCGAAGAGATTGTCCGCACCATTAAGCAGCTGAATAACAGTATCGAAACACAGGCAGCAAGTGTTGCGCAGTCTTCATCTTCTGTAGAGCAGATGGTTGCCAACATTGCTTCCATCGGACAAACGCTCGACAAAGCCGATGATACCGTGAAAGAACTCACCGCAGCTACCGGCGACGGCAAAGCTACTCTTGCTACCTCCAATACCGTAACGCAAAAAATAGCAGAGGAATCAGGATCGCTGATGGAAGCGTCGAGCGTTATTCAGCACATTGCAAGCCAGACGAACCTACTCGCGATGAACGCCGCTATCGAAGCGGCTCACGCAGGAGAAGCGGGGAAAGGCTTTGCCGTTGTTGCAGACGAAATCCGTAAGCTCGCAGAAGAATCTTCGGCACAGGGTAAAACGATAACTGCCACGCTTAAAACCCTATCAGGGGAAATTGAAACCCTCTCCGCTTCGTCTAAAACGGTGGAAGAAAAGTTCAATGCTATTTTCACCCTTGCCGAGCAGGTAAAAGAAATGAGTGCCCGCCTTACCGAATCGATGGAGAGCCAAGAGAACGGCAGCAAAGAAGTACTAACCGCTATTAAGAGTATCAACACGGTAACAATAGAAGTGCAAGCAGGCTCGGAGGAAATGCTGAAAGGCGGAGAGGGCGTTGCCGAAGAGATGCAAAAACTGGATAGTCTTACCCGCATCATCACCGAAAGCATGAATGAAATGGCCTCCGGCGCCGTGCAAATCAGCAACGCCGTGCAGGAGGTAAGCGAGATTACGCAGAAAAACAAGCGCAGTATTGAAGCGCTGGCTGCCGAAGTGGATAAGTTTAAGGTGTAAGTTTTCAGAACGCCCACGGATGGGCGGGATGTTAATCAGA
>JBQNBR010000004.1:0-49249 GCA_052169815.1 Treponema sp. | reverse complement strand
TACAAAAATATGATTTTTGTAAAACGTCGTTGCTTTTTTATTAAACTGCCCTCCGCGGCGGCCTTGCGCAAACTCGCCGTGTTTTTAAGCGGTACCATTTGTACCGCTTAAAATAAACCTACTATTTGCGCGATGCGTGAACTCCTCTGTTTTTTGTCAAGTAGAAAAGTAAAATTTTTTAGTTTTTTCTACTTGACCGCTCCCATCCCTGTTAATCATTGTTTATACACCTGCCTTATCCTGCTTTTAAGGCGGGGACAGGCATTTCTTGATATTCCTCTTCTTTATTCTTCATCACAACATACATTAATTTTACCATCTTTCGCGCTATCGCCGTTATCGATTTCCTTATAATCCAGTAATCCTAAAATTTTATCAAAAATCGAAGGTTGCCGGATTTCTGCCCTTTCAAAAAAAAAAACGAGAAAGGGCATTATAATAAGCGATGTTTGCTATAAGGCAAACTCGGCATAAACCGGAGCAGACGGTATTTCGGCTGCCCCAGTTTATGTATCTTCTTTCCTCATCCCATGCTCCGTCATATAAAAGTATTTTGCCTTTAACGCGCCGCCTAAGTTTACTCCGTACTATCGGCCTGAGCCGCCTGATATAATAGGGCATCTGCAAAAAACTCAGGTATAGATTTTTAGAAGATGCCTCATCAGCAAAGCTGAACATCAGCGTAGCTGAACATCAGCATAGCTGATAACGAGTTTTGTTTAAGTCTTTATGTCATAATAACTTAAACAAAACATCGCAAATAAGCTTAAGGGAAAACCGGTGAGCAAAGCTCACCTCTAAAAACGGAAGTTTTGAAAGGTCCCCAATAGAGCCCGTATAACCTTATTCCCCTTCTTCGTTATATAACCATACCGGTTAATCGTCCCCGAACAATCTACCCGCGGCACTAAGCCCTACATAATTTGCCGCTTCATCTCCATTGTTAAAGCGCTTGCCATCTCCTACATAAGCGGCAAAAGCTAAGCGCTGTCTTATCTCCGACCCCCGCTATCGTTTGCAGCCGTTCGATATCTTCCGCTCCATTCATCACCCGCAGACTTTATCAAAACTCGAGGATTGATGAATGGCTGCACTTTCGAGAATGCGAAAAAGTGCAATCAATAGCGCGATGTCTCGTCAATTTACACCATCCGTGTTGTAAATTGCCTGGCGAGTTTTACAAAAATATAATTTTTGTAAAACATCGTTGCTGTTTTATTAAACCGCCATCCATGGCGGCCTTGCGCAAACTCATCGGTTAACAAAACCGCCACAGACGGCGGTGGTTATAACAGAAGCGATATTTTGGCTTTGCCAAAATTCGCTGTTAATCGTTGTACATCCATGTACAACGATTAACATAGGTACGGCCTATTTAAGCAAAAACTCGCCATCAACGGCGAAGCCGTTGATGAGACAGCAGGTTTAGGTTAATCTCGTTTACGAGGTTCCTCTTTATTCAAGATTTCCTCGCGTTTTGGCACAACCTGCTGATGCGCCCCCTTATCCCGTCGGATAAGAGTACCTATAAATTGAACAGCCGAACAAAATATCAATTTTGGAGGCTGTTCAATTACAGCATTTTTACAAGACTTGTCTTGTGAAAATGCATACAATGACACCGTTTTGTGAAAACAAAACGGGCAGCGTTTTTGAGCGGTGTTATTTTCAGCCGCTCAAAATAAGCACACCTCATTTACCGGCAATTAAAAACATATCATCTCGTCAACCTGGTGCGACAACGCAGTTATTGAACAGCGCGGCAAACTGATTTACTGCTAGGCTTCTATTAACTAGACGATGAAGTTCCAAAAGTATCAAGCAATGTCTTTGATAACCGTTTTAATATCCAAAGTCAAAAATTGATTTCCCTGAAAGGGTATTGAGCAAGCGCTTAAAATAGTTCTGGCGGGTTGCCCTTAGCAATCTCATTTCATCAGTATCAGTATTTACACTGCTTGAGATACTCCGTCCCTCTTTTGGTTCCGTCTCATGCTTGCAAAAATAGAGCCGGAAATATTATGCCATACACTGAAAATTGCTCCCGATAAAGTTGCAAGCGGATTTGCTAAAAAATTTGCATTTGCCAAAGATACAGCTAGACCGCTGTTTTGCATACCAACTTCGATAGATACAGCAGTACATTCATTGTAGCTTAATTTTAATAATTTACTGACATTAAGGCCAAGTAATAGTCCGATAAAATTGTGTATTGCAACTGCTAGCAGCACTAATAAGCCTGAACTCACTATTTTACTTGTATTTGCTGCAATTATTCCTGAGATGATAAGTACAATCGAAAGCGATGAAACAGTAGGTAAAAAAGCACTTATCTTTTCCATTTGTTTTCTTAATAATTTTTTAGTTCCACTTCCCAAAAGAACGGGTATGAGGACAACTGTTACAACAGAGGTAAACACTCCCCAAAACGGTACATCCACCCATCGTTCTGCCAATAAAAACACTAAAAGCGGTGTCATTATAGGAGCCAGCAATGTTGAGGCGATGGTCATACTCACTGATAAAGGGACATCCCCGCCAGCAATGTGCGTGATCACATTGCTGGCGGTGCCTCCTGGGCAGCATCCAACTAAAATCATACCAAGAGCCAAATCAGAAGGTAGTTTAAGGGCTATTGCAATAATCCATGCAGAAACAGGCATTATCGTATATTGCAAGACGCACCCTATTATTACTTTTTTAGGATGTAAAATGATATTTTTAAAATCCTGCGAATCTATAGTCGTTCCCATTCCAAACATGGCTACACCTAGGAAAAGCGTTATATACTTTGTCATCCAAATAAAGCTGTTAGGTTTTACAAAAGCAATTAATGAAAGCACAATTATTACGACACCTATATTTTTCACTAATATAATGTTTAGTTTTTCAAAAAATTTCATTATATATTCCTTTAAAACTTATGGGTAGCTTTAAAAACTGGAGTTTTTAGAGCTACCCTTATAAATAAAATTATCTATTAATCTTGTTTTACCTATATAAACTGCCATCGCTACCAACACCTGTTTATCTATCTTTGCTACCGGTTTTAATTCTTCTACATCAACGATAGAAATATAGTCGATTTTCGCTCTCGGCTCCTTATCTATTATGTTTTTCATGCGGGCGATAATCACTTGAGAGTCCATGTTTTTTTCAATGATGGATTCCCCTTCCCTTATAGCAGCTGAAAGACATAAGGCCGCTTTTCTTTCTTCGCTACTTAGATAGGTATTCCTGGATGACATCGCAAGTCCATCCGTTTCTCTGATAATAGGACAAGCCACTACTTCTAAATCGAAATTCAGATCTTTAACCATCTTTTTTATAATAAAAAGCTGCTGAGCATCTTTTTGCCCAAAATAGGCCCTATCAGCTTTTGCAATATTAAACAACTTACACACTACCGTACAAACTCCCCTAAAATGAATAGGTCTTGAGGCTCCGCAAAGTCCACTGGACAAAATTTCCATTTCCACAAATGTGTGAGGATTGTCATACATTTGAATAATTTCAGGATAAAAAATCAAATCTGCTCCCATACGTGTGCATACAGTGCAATCAGCTTCAAAATCTCTAGGATATGTTTGCAAATCTTCATTCGGTCCAAATTGAATAGGATTAACAAAAATAGACACTATCACAATGTCGTTTTCTGCTCTTGCCTTTTTAATAAGGCTTGCATGACCGTCATGCAAAAACCCCATCGTAGGAACAAGACCAATAGACTGTTCTTTAAGCTTACATTTTTTAACAAAAGCTCTTACTTCGTCAATCGTTTTTGCTACGTGCATCTTACTTTCTCCTATAATCTTAAATACTCTGTAAGGTTGGTAAATAAGTTTAAGCAGTCTGTTCTATAAAGTATGTATTCTACATAACAGCTAGCCTTTATAGAATTACTTCTTAAATTATTATAGCATAATATATGGTGTCTGTAAATTTTAGTGTGCAGTTTTCCTTCAAACAAGACGAATATCGCAAAAGAAATCTAAGGGAAACCCGGTGATCAAAGCGCACCTCTAAAAACTCCAGTTTTTAGAGGTGCCATCAACTTATTTTTTCTTTATACGGTTTCGGCGGCTAAGCGTTCACTGAATTCGGTATTCAGTTTTAGTTTGAGCTTGTCATCTTGGATGGAATCAAATACCGATCGGAACGCCGATTCAACGATAAGTTTTTTGGCGTTGACCTCATCAAAGCCGCGGCTCATAAGGTAGTATAACTTTTCTTTATCAATGGCCACAAAACTCGCCGCATGTTCCCCGACCACATCATCTTCATCGCAGAAAATAGTAGGGATGGTTACGCCGGATACCCGCTTGTCAAGCATGATACTCGTATCGGAAAACCGGCCGGTTGAGCCGCTGCAGCCCTTGTTAAAAAAGATATTCCCGCGGAATACTTTGTGCGCTTCATTTTTTACGGCACCGCGTGCTGCAATTTCAGAAACAGTTTGCGTGCCGTCAATAATAAGGTTGTGCTCAATATCCATCCGGCGCTTTTTATCTACAAAGTAAAGTGGTGTGATGTGTACGTTGGCATTATCCCCGTGTATATACGAGGAATACGAGGCACCTGTTTTTTCCGAGCCGATATATACATCGTGTACCTGTACTTGTGCTTTTTCGTGCACATCCATTCGTACCGTTTCAAAGCACACTGCAGTATCAGCGCAGTTTTGTATTTTTAAAATTTCTACCGCTGCATTTTTCCCTACGACAATCTTGATAAGCCCGTTCCGGTAAAACGGCGCGGGTACGGTGCTGTCCGTGTCAACATATAAGGTGATGCGGGCAGACGCATTATCAGCTATCTCTATATAATTGTGATCGAATAAGGTCGGCTCCTCTGCGGTAAGCGTAAACTGGATAAAAAAATCGGAGATTGTTTTCGAAGCTTCAGGTGCTATTTTAAGATACAGCCCGCTGTTTCGGTTGGTATATGCCTGCTCCAAAAAAGCACCGCCCAAACCGCAGTGCTTTTCACGGCCGGAGTGTGCCACATTAAAAAGTTCTTCGATTGCTTGATGCGGCTTTTCGGCAATAAACTGCGTAATAGGCATACATACCGCTTGTGTGGCCGTGCTCTGATAGCGTATAGAAGAGAATGGTGAGGAGGAAATAGTATGCAGCTCATAGTCGAGCCGTTTAAAATAGGTAGTTTTGTTCATTAGCCGATCGTCCCTTCCAACTCAATGGTAATAAGATTATTCAATTCAACGGCGTATTCAAGCGGAAGTTCTTTGGAAATAGGTTCAACGAAGCCCTTAATGATTAAAGACTTTGCGATCGCTTCATCCAAACCCCGCTGCATAAGATACAAGATCATTGAATCGCTTATGCGACCGATCTTGGCCTCATGTCCTATGTCTGCATCATCGATATCGCATTCAATGATCGGGATGGTATCGGTACGGGATTCATTATCCAGCATAAGCGATTCGCACTCTGCAACGGCTTTGGCTCCTTGCGCGTTCGGCTTAATGGAAAGGAGGCCGCGATAATTGGCTTCTCCGCCGCTTTTTGCGATAGAACGGGAATGCATTTCAGAAACAGTGTTTTTACCGATATGGATGGTTTTGGTACCGGTGTCCAAGCACTGGCCTGCCGATGCAAAGGTTACGCCGGTAAACTCAGAGCGCGATCTATCTCCCTTTAAAATGCTCATGGGATACAGCATGGTGATTCGGGAGCCGAACGAGCCGGATACCCACTCGATGGCGCCGTCTTCTTCGACAAGAGCCCGTTTGGTATTCAAATTGTATAAATTCCGCGACCAGTTTTCGATAGTGGAATACCGTAAGGTCGCCCCTTTCTCGATATACAGCTCAACCGCTCCTGCGTGCAAGGCGTTTTTGTAGTATTTTGGGGCGCTGCACCCTTCTATAAAATGGAGGTAGGCACCTTCGTCCACAATGATGAGCGTGTGTTCAAATTGACCTGACTGATTGGCATTGAGCCTGAAGTAAGATTGTAGCGGCAACTCAACCTTCACGCCTTTGGGGACGTATACAAACGAACCGCCTGACCATACTGCTCCATGCAGGGCAGAGAACTTGTGGTCATTCGGCTTTATCAGCTGCATAAAGTGGCTGCGGACAATATCTTCGTGCTGCCGCACCGCCGTTTCCATGTCCAAATAGACGACGCCTTGCTCTGCTAATTTTTTTTGCAAGCTGTGATACACCACTTCAGAATCATACTGAGCACCAACACCGGCAAGAGAGGTTTGTTCAGCTTTCGGAATGCCGAGCCGGTCAAACGTTTCTTTGATTTCTTGCGGGACTTCCTCCCAGTTAGTAGCAAGCGGTTTAGTATCGGAGACAATATAGTGAATAATTTCTTGAATATTTAAGTCGGAAATGTCCGCGCCCCACTCAGGCATAGGGCGAGTAAAAAAATATTCTAAGGATTGTAGACGTAAATCAAGCATCCACTGCGGCTCTTGTTTGCGCTCTGAAATCTTTTTGACTACCTCAGCGTTGAGGCCAAAACCGGTAGAATACTGATAGTCAATTGAATCTTTTACGTCGTAAATGCCGCGTTCAATATCAGAAATGTAGGTACGTTTTTTGCTGTGGGCGTCGGATTGTGCTCCGCTATCAGGTTTATTTGTTGCTGTCATATTCTTCCTGCACATCGGTGTATCCATATTTTTGGATATGTTCTACTAATGGTAATCCGCCGGTCTTTACGAGCGTTCCATTTACGAGTACGTGTACAAAATCAGGCTTTAAATAGTCGAGCACTTTGCTGTGGTGTGTGATAATGAGAATGCCCATATCGGGGGTCCTGTATTTTGCGACGCCTTCAAATACAATCTTGGTAGCATCGATATCCAAGCCGGAATCGGTTTCGTCTAAAATGGCGAGTTTAGGCTTTAGAATGACGAGCTGCAGTATTTCGCTCTTTTTCTTTTCGCCGCCTGAAAATCCGACATTCAGATTGCGGTCTGCATATTCGGGTTTCATGCGGAGCGCTTCCATTGTTTGGAGGAGCTCTTTGTGGAACAGCAGTGCTGGTACTTTTTTACCGGTGGTGGCTTCTTTTGCAGCGCGCAAAAATGCTTCTAACTTTAATCCGGGAATTTCTTCGGGTGATTGAAAAGAAAGAAATATACCTTTGCGGGCGCGTTCAAAAACAGTTAATTCATTGATACATTCGTCTTGAAAAAAAATACGGCCGCTGTCAATGTGAAATGCGGGGTTGCCTACAATAGCAGCTGCAAGGGTTGATTTACCAGCTCCGTTCGGCCCCATGATAACGTGAACGGTACCGGGCGCAACATCGAGATTCAAGTTATGTAAAATCGGCTTTTCATTCACTGATAATTGTAAATTTTCTATGTGTAATAAAGAATGCATAAATACTCCATACTATCATAACGCACGAATCAACACCCTTTGACGCTTGCGCTTGAAGTATGTTGATTGTAGCATTTTTTATCGGCCGATTCAATAGACCCGTTCGATAACTCCGTTTTCGAACAGGTCATTTCAAGGTAACCTGCTCTGAAGCGGAATTTTCAGAACAGGTTTAATACTTGCGGTTACACCTATGAGCAAACGCATCAAAACTTTTCAGATATGCTTAAGGCGCATATCCCACAAAGACGTTTTGAGTCGTTTTTTGATTATGTACCTAAAGTATCGATTACCATGAGGCGGCGGAGATGTCTAGTATGGTATATTTTTTTTCTTGTTCGCTAATAATAAATGAAAGGCTTTCTCCTACCTTGTGGTTTAAAAGGTTAGTACCGAGCGGCGACATGTACGAAATAATGCCTTCTTCTGGTTTGGATTCCCACGGCCCTAAGATCGTATAGGTTTCATTTTTATCAGACGCAGCGTTGTGGAGTGAAACGACTGTACCAAAGCCAACGCGGGTGGTGCTGATGGTGGTAGGATCAAAAATCTGTGCCCGCTCAAGCTCTTCCTGCAAGCGGCTGACTGCATTGTTAAGTCTGCTCTGTTCTTCTTTTGCTGCTTTATATTCAGAGTTTTCCCGTAAGTCGCCAAGTGCAAGCGCAAAGCCGATTTCTTTTGAGTTGCGCGGTATTTCCACCTCGATGAGCCGCTGTAATTCTTTTTTCTTTTCATCCATCATTTGCGCTGTTACCACGAGCCTATGGCCGGTAGCTGTTTTTTCAACTTCATCAAAGAACTTAAAGTTTTTATATTTTTCAAGAATGCGGTTACGCAGCTGCATTTTTATGGCGGGGTCTAAGTCGCTAATGTCGCCTATCAGCGTATATAAGCGCGTTACGGTATCTTCATCGTGTTCTACAATAAAGTTTTCGAGTAGCGCATCCTTTCCAAACAATACGTTCTGCACTTGTTTATTGATTTTACGGTTTTCTGCAGTATTCCGGCGGCTTGCGATTTCCCGATAGGTAATGTCCAAAATATGAATAAGCACGATAATCTGATGTTCATACGGTATGTGCAAATCCTTGAACCATTGTTCATCTTGTGCATTTTTAAAGAGCCAGATAACCGCCTCACGATACTCTTTGTATTCTCTAAAACAGGTATTGGCGAGCTCTTTGGCTTTTTCAGGATATTCTTCTAAGAGCGGAGTTAAAATATCCGTTGAAAGCACTACCGGAAAAAGCCGTACATACTGATCGCTCCAATTCGGTACCAAGTTTTTAATATTTTTTAAGTAAATTAGCCGCAAATCTTTATCTTTGATTTCGGTATATAGGGCGGCGGGGTCTTCGATCTGGGCAAAAAGCTCCGGAAAGTTATAGTGCTTTTCACTTTGTAAATGAGGCAATATTGTAGTTAATTGCGTAACGACAAGATATGCAGCCATAACCTGTTCATTTACCTGACTGAAAGCCTTCAAGAAGCTGTCAAAATAGTTGAACATATCTTGAAATGCATCTGAATCGGTATCGCCGCTTTTCATCACGGTGAGCAGGATATTGATGCGTTCAAAGAAATTCTTTTGCGCTTTAAATTCATTTGAGAGCTTTTCTTCAAGCGAAATAGGACGGGTGTGTACGGTATAAAAATCAATGTTAGAAGGGTCAATACCGTATTCGGGGTTTTCTTTTACTATTTTACGGGCTTTGGTATTCCAGCTGGTCCATTCGCCCGCTGTTAAAAGCGATGGTACAAGCTCGTGCTTAATCCGCTTGAAATCGCAGTTGTTGTCAAAACTGCGGATGATTGTTTTTAATGCCCAATCGGGATCCGCTTTAATTTTGGTAACGAGCGCGTCTCGTTTCATAATAGATTTGAGTACCCAGATGTGGTTTTTCTCAAGGGTTTGTAGCGCGGTAACCCCCATTTTTAAACTCATGGGGTGTCCCCGTTTTTTAGCGAAGTCAATCGTCAATTCATCATTATTGACTTGCGCTATGCGGCCCACACCCCATGTTCTATGGAACACATAGTTACCGGCATCAAATGCAATATGTTTTTCGAAATCATCGATTGCTTCAAAAACATTCCGCCAGTTCTGGGTTAAATTTGACACCTTTATGTATTCTTCAAGCTGACTGTGGTCAACATATTTGCCTTTAAAGCAATCAATAATTTCCTTACGTGCCCATGTGTCTTTTTCATCGTAGGTAAGAATGAGCTTGAGGATATCGATTGCAGTGTCCCAATCCTCCTCTTTTCGATAGTACAGATATAAATCCTGCATCAGTAGCGCGCTGCGGTCAGCTCCTAAATGATCTGTAACTTTTCGCTGTACGTGATAGAAAAAATCAATTTCTTGCGGTACTAGCTCAATAAGACGCGCCCATACTTCTTTTACCGAATTAACCTGTTTCCTATTGATAAAGCGGTACAGGGCTTTTTTGTAAAATTCAATCGTTTTTTCAATATTTCCTTGCTGAGCGTACCATTCTGCAAGGAGTTTGGCAATTTCTGCCTCTTCGTAGTCAATACGGACGAGCCGCTCCCACACATCGTATATCGCATCGTTGCCTGATTCTTTATAGCAGAGGGCGAGAGTCCGTAGGGCGAATTTGGAATCGCCGAATTCAAGTACGCGTAAACAAAGATGCTCTACGATTTGCATCTTGTGGTTATCAATAAAAATATTTAATAAGGTTACCAAAGATGAATCATCAAGGAGCTGTTTGGATAAGGCAATAATACTGGAAATATACAGAGCAGTAATACTATTTTTGGTATGGGATAGATGGGTATCGCATAATTCCTTTAAGGCATCAAAGGATTGTTCTTTTTTAGCTTCGGCAATCACTACGTCAAATTCTTTAAAGTTATTAATTGAATAATTAGTTATAGCAGCGCGCGTCCATTTTTCTTCATTAAGCATATCGCGTACTTTTTTTTCTAACACTTCTGTCATATGTACCTCTCAAGTGATGCTATCGTATATAGCTATCATAAATTTTCTCATCAAGTAATTTAATGCGTAATAAAATGTCATCAATTTTTGACTTTTCAGCATTACTATTCGCGTAATGGTCAATAAGCCAAAAATAGTAGTTTATTAAACGCGGGATAAGGATTTGTTTGTTTTCTGTATTTTGCCCGCGTAATTCGTTTTCAAGTGCGTAAATTGTTTGTTTTAGCCTACCGAATTCCAACGCTTTCAGTTCCCGTTTTACATTAAACACTCCGTCTAACGTGCCGTAAACGGGGAGCCATTCCAATAATTCCTCTTGTTCATATCCAAGGGCAGTAACTTTATCAATAAGCGCACAAATAATTTCTGATTCAAGAAAACAGAGCTCTATTTTTGCAGCATTTTTAAAAAAAGCTTCCCGAAAAAACACCTTTGCTAACCGGATTTCTCCACTGAACGCATAAGCGTCAGCAAGTTCTGCAATCACTGCTGAGGAACTACTGTCAATATCTAATGCATAATGTAGACAGTCTATTGCGGTATCATAATCCCCTAAAGCTTTGTAACATAATCCGGTCTTTCGGTATACCTCTGCTGTGTGTACTGCATTATTTCCGGTGAGCATTGTTTTGTAAAATTGCAATGCAAGAATAAATACCCCACATTTCAGGGCATAAATGATAGGCTCGTTGTATTCTCCTTTTTCTTTGATGTATGCGAGGAACGGCTTCCATTGTGAGACAAGGTATTCGCCCCGTAAAAAATCATCTGAAAATGTCATGGCGTATTGAACCCTGTCCCGCCAAAAATTCACTCCTCTAATGGTGTAAAGTACTTGAGCGTTTTCTAAATCGTGTTCAAGAATTCGTTCTAAACTGATATGAGACTGTTCAAGCTCTCCGTGTTTCAGATAATCAAGGGTAGGCTGCAATATGGTCTGCACAGAACGATCTATCATACTTCTTTTTTATTATACTAATAATACCCCTTTAGTCAATTGACCCTTTCTCTGAAACAGGGAAATCAATTTTTACCCTTTTCACAGATTTTAAAGTTGAAAATATGAGAAAAATGTTGGAAAACGTCCTGTTTTTTTATAAAAACATCATAAAATACATTCGATTGCGGTGTCATTTTTCAAAAATTGATTTCCGTGTCTCTGAAATCTGCTATCATCACCGCCCCATTCAATGAACGGAAGACTGTGTTCGAGTATGCCGCCAAAGTATGAAAGCAGCACAGAGGCGCCGTATTTGCTCTATGTGTTCAGTGCACGGGCTTGCTTTTGAAAAAACGATACAATGCCGTAGCCGGTTGCGAGGAGGGCGGCTGATATGAGCCGCATAGTAAATGGTTCGCAGGTTCGCGGTAATAAAAATAGAATAGATCCAAGCGTCAAACCGATAATAGCGCTATATACCGCCGCAGGGAACTGTTTGAGTAAAAAGCGGATGAAACGTGCGCCGAGCAAGAGCCCGCTGCATACTCCAACTCCGGTAGGAAGCAAAAGCGGTATGTTGAACGATGCAACTGCTTGTATAATGGTGTGATATGCGCCGAGTACCAGCAGCATAAAAGAACCCGAAATACCGGGAATGAGCATCGCGAACGCTGCGATAGCGCCGAAACAGAAAAGCTGTAGTATTACGGCAAAAGAGTATGTTGCTTGGAGCGGAGGTGCGTATATTCCATGCTGTTGAGCATAATAGATGCCAGCCATAAGCACAAGTCCTACAATACCGTAGGCAAAAGCGGTGGCGCTATCCCTTTTAGAAGGATAGGTATCTTTTTCTTGTAAAGCTTTTTTTACCGTATCGTATAAAAACGAGAGGCTTCCTATGATAATGCCGATAAAAAAGTAGTGCACCTGATTGGGATACGCAGCATACAGGAAGGTGATAACTTTTGAAAAGCCGACGATACCGGCCAGCATACCTAAACCTAAACACCATACTTTCTGCCGTGCAGCGCGAATTGTCTTTATATTGCAGGAAGCGATAAGTAGTAATGAATCGTATTCATTGCAGATAACTGCGATAGTCCCGCCGGAAACACCTGGTACCGCATTTGCAATGCCGATAAAAACGCCTATGCAGAACGTTATGCCGCACGATGCTATTCGCTGCATACTCTGTTGCGTCCTTGCTCCTTTGCATTGTAGAGCATATCGTCAGCACGCTTGAGTAGCTGTTGAGGACTTTCTGCCGGTACGGAGCGCGCGAGGCCGATTGAGCAAGATACTGCGAGTTCAGGATGTTCAGAGAAACGCAAGGCATATACATTTTTGCATACCAGCTGGCATGCTGTTAACGCTGCGTCCGCATCGCCGTAGATGATAAAACAGAATTCATCGCCTCCGTACCGGATAATAATGTCGCGGGCAGGAAAACTGGTTTTAAACACTTCAGTGATTGAAAGCAGCAGGTTATCGCAGAACGTGCTGCCGTACGTTTTGTTGAGGGTGCCAAACCGGTCAACATCAACCATGGCAAAAGACACTCCGGCATTTTCCGTATGCTGCAAAAGGCTTTTTATGTTTTCGTCAAGATAGCGCCTATTGAATAGACCGGTAAAGGGATCAGTAATAGCCCGTTTTTTTGCATCATTACCCCACTGGATAACTTGCGTTAATACGCTATTGGTTTTAAGAAGCCGCGAAACCGTGCTGGTGAGCATTTGCTGGAGAATAGAAACGGCAATCGCTGGTTCCGTTTCGATGATACGGGAAAAATCCACTGCTTTTAGCATAAAGCAGGCAGTGTTTTCAAGGGCGGTGCACGAGGCTGAGCGGGGAATTTGTTCCAAAAGTGCCATTTCTCCAAAAAAATCGCCAGCATGGAATCTGCCCAGTTCAATATTTTCTTTTTCTGATTTAACGGAAATAGAAATGCTCCCTTCAGCTATGATAAAAAGCTCTGAACCGATCTCTCCTTCGTAGACTAGGGTTTGGCCTGCTTCAACCTCTGAATAAAACAAAGCAGAAACTACCACAGCCATTTGCTGCTCAGTTAACTGTGAAAAAAGAGCTGTTTTTTGCAGCATTGCAAACCATCGCTGTTTTACTTCAAGCACTTATAGTTCCTCCGGAAATAAGATTAACGATCCTCCCCGTTGGCGGCCGGCAAGCGGCAAGGCTGCGCATACGGTGATAATATCAGCTATTGTTTTACCGTATTCTGGATAGAGTATAACGCCAAGGCTAATGCTTAAATGCACATCGTTTCTCTTAAGAATATGCGATAGATCTAAGGTCTGTAATTCTTGCTGTATTGTCTGTGCAAATTCCCGTGCAGCTGCTTTTTGCACATGGGTGTGGGTTACAAGTGCGAATTCATTGCCTTCGTAACGGGCAACGATATTGTCTTGAGCGAATACTTTTTTTAAGTGTGCGGCGATGAAAGTGAGTGCCGCGTCTCCTACTTCATGTCCAAAGGTATCATTGATATATTTAAAGTTATCAGGTTTCAGCATAATGAGCGCAAAGGGCGTTTTACAAAATTCTGCAAATGTTTCCTCCAGATACGTTCTATTGAACAGCCCTGTAAGTTTATCGTTATACACTTGATTGCGCAGTTCTCGTACTACCGGTGAATTTTCTTTGATGAGCGTATTAGCTGCCCTCGTTCGCTGTGAGGTAAAAATGAGCAATGAGCGGAAAAGCTTGGCTAACATACGCGGTTTATCCTTAAAGACGGTCTCGATAGGAGTTCCATTTTCTGGAAACGCTAAAAGGCACACTTCTTTATGCGCAATTGCAAAAGCTGTTTGAGGTTTTTGGGTCAGAAGCGCTATTTCTCCAAACAGTTCGCCTGCAACAAATTCCGCTAACACTGTTTTTTTATCGGGAGAAAAAATTTCCACGCTGCCTTTAAGTAAAAGGTATATTTTTGAACCGATTTCTTCAGGCGTAAAAATAACGCTGCCGTCCGCAAGGGTAACGATATGGGCATGTACGATAATTTCGTCAAGGTCTTGTTCCGGCCACGAAGCAAAAAGAGATGTTTTTTGTAAAAACTGCTTGGCCTGCATACCTATTTCAGTGGTTAGTTCCGATTTCTGCATAGCGTTAGTATAGCACAAAAGGGAAAAAAGTGCCAGCTCATTGCGGTACTTTTTTCAGTATGTAGCGAATAGGTGCAAACCGATTCCGTTTGTAGGAGTAAAGAGGTTAGTCCGCTTGCGGGGAACCAATGGCGTTTGCAAGTTCGCTTGCTGTTAAGCCGTAGCTGGCATTAAAGCGGCGGGAGGTTTTGGCGTGGCATAAGCTGGCTGTAATAGCGGCGGTAAGCAGGGGATATTGCTGTGCTGCCAGCGCAGTAATCATGCCGCTTAATACATCTCCCGTTCCTGCTTTGGCTAAAGCATTGGTGCCGAGCGGGTTAACGTAGAGGTGCTCACGCTGGCCAATGATGGGGTATGCTCCTTTCAGCACCAGTACGGTATGGGGAAATGTACGGCAAAACAGGCGGGCATAGACAAAGCGCTTGTGTTGCAGTTCTTCGATACTGATATCGGCGATGCCACTATTGCGCAGCAAACTTTGAAATTCTTTGGGATGCGGCGTTACAACCGGCAGGGCCAGCTGATTCAACAAAGCTGGAAGCTCTGGGTGATGGAGAATATCTGCATCGAATATAATAGGTTTGCGCTGCAGTGCGGTATGTTTTAAGCAGTTAAACGCTTTTTGTACCGTTTCCCGTTTATCCCCTAAGCCTGATCCAACCGAAAAAGCGGAAAACTCTTCTGAAAGCTTTTCGCTGTATAGGTAGTCGGCAGGGATGTAATCCGGCTTGTTTCCACATAGGCTTACCAGGCCTGCGCCAAAATGCAATGCCGCTGAAGCTGCTAGAAAACACGCGCCCGGTTTTTCGCCGCAGAAAAAAAGCGCATGTCCGTACTGCTTTTTATGTGTGTTCTGTAGCGTTCTGCATGGGAGCTGCATGTCTTTATGGGAGAGTAAGAAAGTCGTCGCTGTGTCTTCGTAACATCTACGCGGAATGCCAAGATTGATAACACGTATAATACCGGTGTAGTCTTTGGCAGTGTCGGCGTAGAGCGCTGTTTTTAAAGCGCCCATCGAAAGGGTGAGGTTCGCCTTGAATGCTATGGGGGAAGGCACTCCGTGTGCATCGAGACCGCTTGGAATATCGCAGGCTACCTTATAGGCCTCGATTGCATTCATAGCAGTGATAAGCTTGTGGATCGTCTCATCAAGCGGTCTATGTAAGCCGGTGCCGAGGACCGCATCAACGAGTATATCGCAATGCGGAACCAGCTTTTTGGAAAGTGGCAGCTTCAATGCTTTCAGGCGCTCTGCCTGCATGATGCAAAGGGGCGATTGCGGCTTGGTGATCATAACTGGTATGACCGTACACCAGTCAGCGAGTAAGCGGGCAAGCGCTAAGCCGTCTCCACCGTTGTTCCCGATGCCGCATACAATTTGTACTGTTGGAGCGGCCTTGTTTTTTGACAGCTTTTTTTCGGTGTATCGATAAATAAATGCCGCCATCCCGCACGCTGCATGTTCCATTAACAGGCCGTCTTTCATATGAAAGGCTATTTCTGCCCGTGCATCTAATAGCCGCAGAGAATCAAAGAGCTTTTCCATTGGCGTTGTTAAGTTGTTTCCTCATTTTTTAAAATGACTTGCTCAAGTGCAATAAAATGGTAAGTTTTTGTGTAGGACGCACTCATCCATTCCCGTATGGGATTATCTGCGTGTTGTTCAACTTCTTTCCAGTTTTGAAGTAATTCACGGTGCGGTTTATCGTAGTCGGCAATACACGCTTTGATAGCATTCCCCAATACAATGATATGCTTCATGGCGGTTTTTATGATTTTTATAGCGGCCTCGTTGGTTTCGCCTAAGTATTTTTGAGCTTGACGCCCCGCTTCTTTTTCCCGTTCCATGCGTGAAAGCAGCGTTCTGAATTTAACACCGAGCTCTGAAACTTCTGATAATTTTTCATCGAATTCCAGTATAGCGGAAGTAACCTGCATGAGCGTGTGGTAGCTGTTGGAATATTCAGCGGATTGATCTGCGTTAGACCACTGGCCTCGTACTAAGACTAAATCAAAGAGCATGCGTAAGTCGCTTTTAAAGTATTCAACTAAAAAGGACTTAAGGTAATTGAGGGCGTCGCCGTAGATGTACCCGCGCAATCCACGTTTTTCAAACGCTGCGTTGCTGCGGGGGTGGTAGTATTTGGTACCTGATTGTATTTGATCGCCAAAAACACGCTTAGCCATAACTTCAACTTGAGAATTTTTTTGCGCGGTAATGATCTTTTTAAAGGTATCTTCGATTGAGGATTGCATCTTTTTCAAATAATCATCCGTTATTTTTTCAGGAGCGCTTGTGACGGTAATAGTATACGCAGGATCTTTGGTAAGATGTTTGAGTATCTTTTCCAAAATATTCGTTCGGCGTACTTCATTTAAAACTGACAGCAGTTTTTTCCATTGAGCAGCGTTTACCGGCTGCACATTTCTGTAGGCAGTTATGGTTGAAAATACTTTTTCCCAATTGGTTTCTGGGTTTAAACTGTAGAGGAGGACGGAGAAATCTTTTATTTCATCAGTGAGGTATTCACCAGTGAGGGCGCTGCATTTTAGATCGTAGGCAAATTGACCTTCTGGGAGCGCTGAATCGAATTTCTTGAGGCAAAAATAGTAATCGAATAACACAAACCGGATAAAATCATTTAACTGTTGGTATAAAGAATCGGTTTCTTCTATCTTTTTACTGTTAAAGCCTTGCATGAATGCCGCGAGCTCTTTTTTGATTTGTGCGTGCAATTCCTTAGGCCCGACCGTTTTGGCGCGTTCTTGAATCGCTTCTGGGGTTAGTTTGGCGTGCAAGTCTTGCTGTTCTTTGGAAAAATTGTTTTCGATGGCTATTATTTTGAGTATTTTCGATGACGCAGCGCTGGCAAGTAATGCCTGTGCAGGGCCTACGACTTTATAAATATCATAGAAAAAATACCCCATTGCTGGTAATATACCTTCCCCATTCGGTTTATACCATTTGCTGAATTTATTTTTCGCGATTTCTTTTGCAATGGTTTTTAACTGACGTTTTTTTATGGCTTCTGCATCATCACCGGAAAAAATCAGCCCCAATATTCGATTTAAGAAGGATTTGTGTTCTATTGCCATATTATCTATAATGAAGAAAATTGCTGAAACTGTCAATCAATAGTTGGAATAAAACATCGTTTGAGTATAACTTTTTATGCGTTGGATGTAATGTAATCCGTGTTTTGACCTTGAGCTTAACACTTGTTATCTCCTGTATGGGCCGTGGGGCAACTCAGTAGACGATACATCCCTTTTCTTTTTTTATGAAAACGGTATACTGTCGATATGAGTAGCATGTATGCGTTCTTTTATTCTGTATACAGTCGGTTTATGCAATGGGTGACGGAATTTGCTTCCATAAGAATGGTGAGTATATTCGAGCTCGTTTTTTTATCGATTGGCATTTATCTTTTTTTTGTTATCATTGGCATGTTTATAAAGAAAATAACAGGCACATACTGTTCTCCACAAATGCAAGCGGTTATCGGTAAAGCGGTTAAATATACCGCATGGGTGATAATAGTCCTGACTATGTTCCATCGGCTTGGTATAGATGTCAGTGCACTGCTAGGAGCTGCCGGTATAGCTGGTATAGCGGTTGGTTTTGCCGCTCAAACTTCTGTTTCTAATGTGATCTCAGGCCTTTTTGTCCTAACTGAGCGGACTTTTAAAATAGGAGATGTGATAGAAATAAGTGGCATGATTGGTACTGTGTATGCTATCCATTTACTCTCAACGGTACTGCAAACCTTTGATAACCAGTATGTGCGTATTCCTAACGAAACTATCATTAAAGCGAACTTAACGAATTATTCTTATTTTCCTGTTAGACGTATAAAAACAGAATTGTCGGTTGCCATTGACAGCGATTTGAAAAAAGTTGAACAAGTGCTTTTAAGTACTGCGCATGCGAATGCTTTTGTCCTTGAAACACCGGGACCTTCCATAGTGTGGAAAAGTTTTGATTCTTTAGGAATTGCCTTGACCTTGCATACCTGGACTAAAAATGAACATTTTGTAACTGCGCGGAATGCGTTGTTTATTGAAACGGCAGCGCGTTTAGCCCAAGAAGGCATAAAAATATCATTTCCGCAGATGGATATTCATGTAAAAAACGTATGAGGTTTCATGCGTGTATGGTATGGAGCAATGGCATAGGTAAGGATGAGAAAAGAGCGCTTTTATCTTGCAGTGCTGCTGTTAGTTGGCTGCGTCTTACTCATGAGCGGTTGTACGAAAAGTGCCTCTCGGGCAGCTGTTACGGAAATAGTATTGGGGGCTTTCCCGAATTTTACTGCTGCGCTGTTTGCGGAAGGCAAGGTGGCGCATACTATTTTGTATTCGCCCCAGCTGAATAAAATGTATGATGGTACACACAATTACAATGGTAAAAATAAAGAGAGTATAGCCGGTCTTGTGGGAGAGAGGGGAAGTTCAAAGCAGAAGCATAGCATGTGGTGGTGGGATATATGCCGCTTATGCCTCAAGAAAGGGTGCATGGAGCCAGGTGAGTTCATGCTTGTTTGCCGTTACATGCACGATTTTGGAATGGGGAATGGCGGCAAAACGATGGAGTGTTTCAAAATCCGGTTCTCCTTGCATTTTTATCGTACAGACAAACTTGCTGCACAGCCCGCTCGTAAGCCATTTTTCTATCCATGCATATAGACGGGGCGGGTAGCAGATAACGTCCGAAAAAATCCAATCTTGTGGGCCAAGCTGTTCTGGTGTCAGCGTAAATGTGTCATGTTGCATAAAGTGTATGCCGCTTGCGTGCATTAAGGTGGCGGCAAGCGGGCTGCGGTCAATGGCGAGAATAGATGCGCCAAGCTCATGTAGTACCCACGACCAACCGCCGGGGCTTGCTCCTGCATCAATGCAGTGGGAGCTGTTGTGTGGCAGTGCCCATTCGTGCGGCGGAGGGCCTTGCAGTGTGGTACATTTTTTCCTGAAGTAGTAGTCGAGTAACGCGAGCGCTTCCCATAGTTTAAGATAGGCCCTACTTGGTGGATTGCAATGATCCTCTTCAAAATGCACCGTCCCAAGTGGCAAGGGTGAGGAAGTCTGTGCGGAGGCAATGAGTGTATGCGCATCAAGCAAGCTCCATACCCCCATATTGGCGAGCGGAATACGGTAAGGAAAGGTACGCTTTTTTTTGCTGATATAGGGCAGCTGAGCTTCGATGAGGGCAGCCCGCCTAAAGCACTGCACGGGATAATGCGCCCAGTTGCGCTGTATCGCACGTAAAAGCTGCGCCGCTTCGGTAATGCTGCCAAAGTGGACGATAAAGGGGCGTTCAAAGCAAAGCTGTGCCCAACATACGCAGGCAGGGTATACGGTGCGGTATACCAATGAGGTACTTGATAAAAGCTCGTCAAGTGCCTGGTGCGGTGTATCCTGTTCCGATGCGGGCTGTAATTCTGTATGTAAGTGCTGTTCAAATCCTTGCACCGGTATCCACAGTTTCCCTGGCAGCGTTTGAGCCCCTTCGGTATTTTGATGCGATGTCATATGGGAGCAGAGTATAGCATAAAAAAGTAAAAATACAACCGACTGCTGCTTATCTTTTTTTTACAATCACGGTATGATACATTGCTATGGGAAACCGTGATTCACAGAATGCTTTACCAGTCTATTCGGTAACAGAAGTAACAATTCGCATAAAAAACTTGTTTGAGAACCATTTTACGGCGCTGCGGCTGGCAGGAGAAATTTCCAATTGCCGCCCCTCCAGTACTGGGCACCTCTATTTTACTCTAAAGGATAGTCAGGCGGCTATTCAAGCGGTTATGTTCAAAAGCAAGGTGCGGTCTCTCTCTTTTGAACCGAAAGACGGTATGCAAGTGATTGCTTGCGGTGCATTGTCGGTGTATGAGCAGCGCGGAACCTATCAGATTATTGTGGAGCGCATGGAGCTTGCCGGCGAAGGCGAGCTGTTACGTATGCTGGAACAGCGGAAGCAGGCATTGGCAGCGGAAGGTCTGTTTGATCCCGAGCATAAAAAGCCGCTCCCCTTTTTTCCGCAGCGTATTGTGGTGATAACTAGTCCGACAGGGGCTGCTCTCCGCGATATCCTTACCGTGTTGGCTCGAAGGAACCCTAAGGTAAGCGTAACCGTGTTGCCCGCGCCGGTGCAGGGTAGCGATGCCCCTCCACTACTGATACAACAGCTTGAAAACGCAAATAGGTATCACTTAGGCGAGGTGATTATTATTGGGCGCGGAGGGGGGGCCCTGGAAGACCTTTTGCCTTTTTCTGATGAACAGCTGGTGCGGGCCATATACCACTCCGATATTCCTGTTATTAGTGCGGTGGGGCACGAAATAGACTATGCCTTGAGCGATTTTGTTGCCGATGTCCGCGCACCGACCCCTTCTGCTGCGGCGGAAATTGTTGCTCCCGTGCTAGAGCCCTTAGTAGATATGCTTGCAGATAAGCAAGCGGCGTTGCAGCACACGCTTGAAAGCAGGATAGAAAAAATACGTTTGATGATACAGAGCTTTATGCCCGAAACGCTCGAGATGCGGTTCCGCCGTATTGAGCAGCCTCTTTTGATGCGCTTTGATGATGCCAAAGAAACGTTGCTCATGGCGATGCGCGATAAAATCATTAGTACAAAGCACGCGCTTGCTTTGCTGACCAAGACGATAGAAACGGCAAATCCGCAGGACATTTTGAAAAGAGGCTATGCTATCGTATACGACAAGGCAACCGGTAAGATTATAACCAAGGTGCAGGAAGTTACGAGTGGGCAGAAGCTGCGTATTACCGTAAGTAATGGCTCTCTTTCGGTTATCCCTGAATAGCCGTTTTTTGGATAAGTGGAAACGCACTTGATGCGTTTCCACTGCATGAGATTAGCTGTCTTTTATAGTGATTTGCCGCTGTGCAGGTTTACCCTTGCGGGGAATAGTAAGGGTTAATACCCCATTCTTAAATACTGCATCCACATTTTCGCTATCAATGTCTTCCGGCATGGTAAAGCGGCGCACAAAGCTGCTGCGTACCCGTTCTTGGATAAGGAATTGCCCTTCGTGCTTTGTGTTCTCCTTTTGTTCTTTGTTCTCTTCGCGGCTGGAGGCAATGCTTAATACACGGTCTTTCAAATCTACGGAGATATCTTCACAGGTGTATCCCGGTAAATCGACCTCCATGATATACGAATCGGCAGTCTCTTTTACGTCTACCGTAGGCATTTTGGTTTGCGTTGTTAAGCCCATAAAGGGAGAGGCGCGTTCAAATGCATCAAAGAAGTTATCGCTAAAATACGGCTTGAAAATACTGAGTGTGTTCATGGTGTTCCTCCTAAAAAATGTTCATACACATAGTCTTAGGTTGCCGGTACCGGCAACTAACTGTTTGAAGTACTACGCTTCACTTATTATATAGCAAATACCGTGCCAATTCTGTTTTTCCGTGTTAAAAATGGCCGTTTTGTATATTTTTTAGGGGTTAAGGAGATCGTACAGAAGGAATACCGGCTGTTTAGCGCATATTTTTACCGTAGAGTAGTGTATCACTGTATCATTTTTTTTATGCCAGTGTGTCATTATTTTATCATCATCCTCAATATTGTATCATTTTGATACAATATTGAGGGGTGAAACGTTTTGTCTATGTACGGCCGGATGCGGTAACGAGGTCTTTAAGCCATGCAGCTGCTTGGGTGCTGAGCATGTCGCTGCGCATACGCCATGCCCAGTTATTGCCAAGCGTAGAAGGTTCGTTCATGCGGGCTTCTTTTCCCAATGCGTGTACATCTTGGAAGGGAATAATCGCCAAAACAGACACCGAAAAAAGCGCCTGTTTTATGAGCTGTTTGCATAGTTGTGCTGTTGCCCCGTTCGTTGCTCCGTGCGTACCGTCTACCGCAAGATTGTCGAGGAAGGCGGGGGAGGGGGATTCGCCGTTTAAGTACAAAAGGAGTACCGCTAAGTCTTCCTTTAAAAGGCTTTCAAGCCATGCCCGCAATGTTGTGTTATCATGGGTGCCGGTGTATACCACCGAATGGTTGTGGTAGGTATGTGGTAAAAATGCGTTGGTAAAGCCTTTTTCCTGCACTTCGGTTGCGCTGAAAGCAAATTGGAGCACTTTCATGCCGGGTAGATGAAAGGTATCGCGCAGCTGCTCTACCTCTTGCGTGATAACGCCGAGGTCTTCGGCAATAATGGGAAGCTCTTTTTCGTACCGCTTATCTTTTCGCACTAAGTGCTTTTTGACCGCTTTGAAAAAATCCATACCGGGGCACGGCTGCCATGTGCCGTGTTCTGCTGTTTTGGAGCCGAAGGGAATAGCCCAATAAGCTTCAAAGCCGCGGAAATGATCAATGCGGATATAATCCACCAGCTCCAAACACGAATCAATGCGGTCAAGCCACCACCGGTATTTGGCAGCCTTCATGTTGTCCCAATCGTACAGCGGATTACCCCACAGCTGCCCCTGTGCGCTGAAATAATCAGGGGGAACACCGGCAACAACGAGCGGAACTCCCTGACTATCCAGCTGAAAAAGCGATTGGTTTGCCCATACATCAGCGGAATCCGGTGCCACAAAAATAGGAATATCCCCAATTATCGAGATATTGTTTTGATGTGCATAGGTTTTAAGTTTATTCCACTGCGAAAAAAAGAAAAACTGTATCACTTTTTGGATTTCTATGTCAGTTTTATGCTCACTTTTCCACTGTTTGATGGCAGCCGGTTCACATTGCGCCAACTTTTTAGGCCAATAGTTGTTCCATAGTTTGCCGGTAAGATGCTCCTCTTGCGCTTTTTTATCGTATACTTCTTTAATAGACATAAAAAGAGCATATTCGTTGAGGTGGGGATGGGCTTTGCAAAACGCTTTGTATGCGGCGAAGTTGCTGTCGGGCTCGTTGCCGGTTTTTCTGTACGCCGGCGATAAAAAGCGCGCCGCTGCTTTTTTGAGAATGGGCAGCTTCCAGTATACTACAGCGCCGAAATCTACATTCCCTTCTGCGCAAAGGTAGTCCGGCAGCGTAATAGCTTCTGTAGATAAAAGGCCGGCGGCAGCGAGCATTTCCAGGTCGATGAGCAGCGGGTTTCCGGCAAAACTGGAAAATGCTGCATAGGGGGAATCTCCATACCCTGTTGGGCCAAGGGGGAGCACTTGCCACATCCGTATATCTGCGCTGGAAAGCCAGTCGATAAACGTATAAGCGCTTTTACCTAGGGTACCGATGCCTTCATTATTTGCAAGCGAGGTGGGATGCAACAGTATTCCTGCAGAGCGTTCAAAAAGCATAAGTAAATCTCCTTCTTATGATAGCACCGGACTATGTTAGAAAATAGTGTACGGAACAATTTCTTTGATATAGATATATACCGTTAATACTGTGTTGATTTCTCCATTTGATGCGTATAAACGGGGATTGTCCTTTATAAGCAGTTCCCCTACTACTTTTTTAGGTTTGTTTTTTTCTTTCTTCCGCAAATAATTTTGTACTGCAGACTGTGCGGCACGTTCGTAGGTCAAAAAAAAGCCTTCCGTTTCTTCTTTACGTGCGGCGGTTCCATAGCCTGTGGCAGTGGCGTATTGACTTGTTGCCCACTGTTTCCGCCGCTGCGCTATTGCGTCGGTGATATGATATTCTGCCCAACAATAGAGGTAAGGATACTGCGGGCGTAATTCGGTAATGTGCAGTCTTTCATCGCCTGTTTCGATTGTATAGAGTGGTTCTAGGGTAAACTCTTCCGGTACATTCCTTTTTTTGTCGTACGGTGTATATGAAAACCGCCATCCGTAGGTCATGCCTGCCATAACCATTTTTGAAACCTCCGTGATGGCTTGCCGCGGAGGTAATTTCGCTTTTTGTTCCGCATCGGTCATAACGCCGGGCTGTGGCTCAAGGAACACCCAAATGGGCGCGCGGATAATCCACGCTTCGTTGCTTTGCGATCCGCTATATGTGTCTGCACAAAGAGGAAGCAACTGCCCCCAGAGGAAAAAAAATAGGAGTGCGTGATACGTTCTTTTTACCATAACCTACTCAGGATGATGCCCGGTTCTATACAGCATATTACCCTTGCGCTTGGGCTGCGGTTTCATCGGTTTGTTCTTGTTCCTGCTCGGCAGTATCGGCTGGGGTTGTATAATTTTTCATGATGCTTAGAAAATTCCTGAATAGGTTATAATTGGTTTCAATATACGAAAATGAAGCCTGATTTTGCATTTCTTTTGAAAGTATTTTTATATTGGTAACAAATTGCGGACGAGCTGCTTGAACATCTTCTAATATGGTACCGATTATATCGTATAAACTCAGGTACGTAGCACTTGCCGTTTGTACTAAGGTTTGGGCATGCACATTCGCCGTATTGATGAGCGTGCGTAACGGCTTTTTAAAGTCTCTACCTTGTTCTATTTCTGTAAGGTATTCTGTGATTGTGTCGGTACTGCACGGATTATTTGCTTTGAATAGCTGTTCAAATTGTTCTATTTTTCCCTGAATTGGTTCGCAGGCGCGGTATACGGCTGCATACTGGGATTCGAACTGTTTGTTTACAAATAAGCCTTCAACTAAAAGAGATTTCAAAAAAGGTTTAAACCCTGTTTCAAAGTAAATTTCCGTAAACGATTTGAGTAATTGTACCGGCTTTACCCAATCAAAATAACTAGTTGAGTACAGCTGAATAGATGCGTTGATGGTTTCATTATATCCTTCTACTTCTTTCAGTTGTTCTGCGGTAAAGCATTTTGTCACTAAATCGGTAATAGCTGCTTCTTTTTGTATTTTTAGCAATTTTTTTGAATCTGCGTCAAAATTTTCTTGTATGCGCGTCATATATTCTTCTAAAGGATGCTCTTCTTTAAAGGGGGTTTTATCTTCAAAAGCCGGATCGTCGTGTATTAATTTAAGGATACTTGCAAGATTTTTTGTGGGTAATATAGTTGAAAGAATATTTACGGCTGAGTGGAGTGTTTTTTCTATTTTTTCTGCATAGCCTTCAGCATAGTCTTGACTGCTTGCTGCTAAAAAAAGTACTGCTTTTACTACATCGTCATTTAAATCGATATTCTGTATGATAAATTGCAGGTCCAAGAGATTTTGTAGTACTTCCTGTGCAGGAGCTTCTTGGAATTCTTCTACCAAGGTTTCTTCCGCTACAACCGCTGTTGTATTTTCTAAATGAATAGCGCTATTGAAATGAGACAGCAAAGCTGCGTAGTCAAAATTACAAAGATCTGCGAGAAAAAACAGGCCGATTAATATATGTTCTTGCTCTTGAAATTCGTTGCTTTTGAAGAGCTTTATGTAGCTTTTAAAATGCTGCGTTTGTTCCTGTATTTTTTTCTCGGATTCTTCATATTTTCTATACGATTCAAACGCTTTGCTTCTTTCATCAATAGTGAATGTGTGCAGCTGTTTTTTCTGGTCTGCGGATAAAAAGGATTCAAAGAACAGGGATTGATATTTTGCTGAAGTGTTTATATCAAGTGAGCTCACTGTTGAGGTAAGAATATGCTTAACTGGTTGGAGAAAGTAATAGAGCTGGTACACTGCAGTTGCGAACGGTGGAAGCAGTGTTTTATTGGTTCGGTAAATAGGAGGACTGATTTTTTTTATTTCGGCAGCGATTTCTCGCAGTTCTTTTTTCTTTTTATATTCAGGTGACGAAGAAAAAAAGATGCTATCCAAAATATCCTGCAGTGCAGCAAAAAAACTTTTAATTACATTCAACATCATGTACTCCTTTCCTATTTTATAATAGCATTCATTAGACCTGGTGCGGAAACTTCAGTTTCAGAACAGGTTACATTGAAATGCGATTTAGAACTCGCACGCTCTGGTGCGACAACAGAGTTATCGCACCAGGGCTATTCATTCCAACAAAGGTTAATCAGTGTTTTCCTGCAGGTACGGCTGTAAAATCTGTTCATATTCTAAAACTGAAGATGCCCGCACGAGTTGTTCGCGTATCCGCGCTCCGCCTGGCACCCCTTTTATATAAGCGGTAAAGCGTTTACGCATTTCCAAACAGGCTTTCTTTTCTCCCGCCGCTTGACAGAGTAAGAGCAGTTCGCGTTGTCCTGCTGCTATTCTATCGTGAATCGAGATATTGTGATATATACCGGTGCAAAGGAAATCTTTGGTTTGTTGGAAAATAAAAGGATTTCCCATAGCGCCCCGTGCAAACATCACCCCATCGCAGCATGTGTCCAAAAGCATTTTTTTGGCGTCTTCCGGTGTAAAAAGATCTCCTGAGCCGAAAACGGGGATATGCATAGGATGTAGGTATGCTACCAGTTCTTTCAGGATATCCCAGTTAGCTTTGCCGCTGTAGCACTGCTCACAGGTGCGGGGATGCAGCGTAATCGCCTTTGCCCCTGCTTCTACTGCTGCTAAAGCCGCGTCTTTCCAGGTAAGCTCTTTATGCGACCACCCTGACCGTATTTTTACGGTAATCGGTATACGCAGCCCTTTCTGTGCTAGCGCATCCACGACGGCTTTAATAACCGTATAGAGTTGTTGAGGCTTTCGCATCAACGCAGCGCCTGCGCCTGCTTTTGTAATTTTCGGCATGGGACAGCCGGAATTAATATCAATACAGTCTACTTGATAGATTTCTGCAATTTTACTTGCCGCTTGTGCCATGTGCGCGGGGTTCGCGCCGAATAGCTGCACGGCATAGTGGGTTTCGTTATGAGCCCGTTCTATTATTTTTTCTGTTTTTGTCGAAGTTCTCACGCTTGCCTCGGATGATACCATTTCAGTATAGGTAAAATCAGCGCCCCATTCTAAACACAAAGAGCGATAGCTTTTATCAGAATACCCTGCTACAGGTGCTAAAAAAAGATTACCAGGCAGGTGTAAAGAGCCAATGGTTACCGGTTGGTATAAAGGAGATGCTTTCATACGGAGTAGTGCCAGACTCGCTATTCCGGCAAACCAAAGGCTTTACAGCTATTTTTCCATAGTTGGTCTGCTAATGCTTCAAGATCTTGGTGTAACAGCGATGCCATAAATTCCAAAGTAGCCATAGTATTTGCAGGCATATTACGCGCTTTGCGGTACAGTGCAGGGGGCATGAAGGGGCTCTCTGATTCAATGAGGATACGGTCAAGCGGAAGCTGTACTACGGTTTCATGTAAATTACGTGCGTTACGGTAGGTTACATTGCCTGCAAACGAGAAATATACCGGTAAGTTGAGCGCCTGCCGGGCAAAGGCTGCGTTTTCTGAGTAGCAATGTAGAATGCCCCCTGCAGAAGACAGCCGATCGTTTAAGATATTGAGTATGTCGCTGCCTGCCTCCCGATTATGAATGATGACCGGTTTATGTGCTTTTGCCGCGATGTCCAGCTGTGTAATGAATAATTCTATTTGAGAACGTTTATCTCCATACTTTTTGTAATAATCAAGCCCCGTTTCACCTACCGCGATCACTTTCGGCAGCTGTAAGCCTTTTTCTATTTGGCTTACCCAATCCTTTCCCGGCGCAGTAACTTCCGAAGGAGATACCCCGATAGCATGATATACTGAGTCAACCGTTTTAAGCGTTTCGTATACGATGTGAAAGTCATGTAAACTATTGCAAATATTAAGTATTCTAGTTACAGAAGCTCTTTTGGCTTCTTGTATAGCACGCAACTGCCTGAGAGGATCATCATACAATAACCCTATATGGGCATGAGTATCAAAAATCTGCATGGGAACTCCATTAAATAAACCTGCTTCGGAAACTTCCGTTTCTCAATCAGGCTACTTTGAAATGCGATATTCGACCTGTTTGACAATACCGTTATCGAATAGGTTGAATATCTTGGCTACCGTGGAATGCTTTATACGATAGATTTATAATAAGAATACCATACACCGGCAGTACCGTCAATGTTTTAAGCTCTTATAATAGGAAACCACTGTGCTTATTCGTGGGAAGGTTTTAATATCTGAGGCACTTTTTGCGCCGTAACAAAGGGTATGAAAGCCCAATTGCACAGGGCGGTTTGTTGCGGTACAGTATTAATGTATGACAGAGAAAGAATGGCATGTGTACGAGCATACCCGCTCAGCCTTAAAACGGGCATGTATCCAATGGCTTAAAGATTGCGGATATGCCTATGCGGCTCCAACCGAACCGCTTACAGCAGTGCAAAAAACTGAATCAGAGACTGCCTTGCTGCATGTATTGCAAAAAGCAGCAGCCGATAAGGATGGCGTTCCTTTTTACCCTGTTGAAACTCCTATTGTCTATAATCATAGTTTGGACGCTGTGCAGAAGCAAGATACGATTAAACTTATTGTTGTTGGGGACAATCCTGGCAAAAACGAGCAGCTGCATACAAATCAACGGTACCTCGTGGGGCAGGCGGGTAAGGTTGCTGAAAACTTCTTTAAGCGTTATCCTGCGTTAGCTATTGATTTTAGAAAAGAGGTGATTATTTTAAACAAAACGCCTATTCACACTGCAAAAACCAAAGAGCTCGTCAGCCTGCTTAATGTGCATGAAGCTTCATTTTATGATCTTTTTATCGAAACACAGTGTTTTTATGCCGCAGTGGCAGCAACTTTGCAAAAAGCTATCGGCTGCCCGCTGTGGCTTGTAGGATATGGGGAGCTCCGTAAAAAAGCCTGCTTTACTGCGTATGCGGAAGAACTGAAAAAACAGTATGCAGGGGAAGCAGCAGCCCCGGTTTTTGTGTTTCAACACTTTTCTATGAACTGTTTTGCAAACGACCTTGCCAAGCATTGGGGAACGGGGAGCTCATTGGCGGATACGCTTTATGCACTTGGCCTTTCGCATCGAAAAGAGATACTCGGTTGGTAAATGGCGAAAATACCGAATAGCTGCTGTGCGGGTGCCTTGTCGTAGTTGCACCTTATGAATAATTTTTATATACTATTATGCTGTATGTAAATACATTGCGCTGTCAAATCGGTATCAAGATAGGCCGGCGCTTTGTAAGGATGCTGCGTTCTAAGGAGGAGAAGATGGCGCTATTTAAAAAGCAAGACGTAGGTGTCTATAATGATGCGGTAAAGGGTGTAAGCGGTATTGTGTTTTCAAGCAAAGAGGTGAAAGCACTGATGGAGGCGGTGGAGAATATCGCGATGCACCTTAAAACGAGTATTACCGGTGCTCCCGCCGTTATTTTTAAAAACCGCGAGCAAGAAACGCAATTTTTGGCTTTTACCGATAGTATGCATGCCATTTTAAATTCTATTATGTCTGTGCAGGATCAACTGAAAGAAGTACATAATTACAGTAGTGCACTCGAAGATATGGCAAGTAATGCCGGCGCTTCGGTTGGGCAAATTACCGATTCAGTAAATAGAGTTGCAAAAATTGTTTCTGATAGAATTTCATTGACCTCGGAACTCACCGAGGCCGTAAAAAAAGGCTCGTTTAAAGTAAAAGAATTATTAACCGTTATCGACAGTTTAAATCAGAACATCGATGCAGTCAAAGCTATTATTAGTGCGATAGATGATGTAAGTGCTCAAACCAATCTGTTAGCTATGAATGCTGCTATCGAGGCTGCTCATGCAGGGAAAGCAGGTCTTGGTTTTGCGGTGGTTTCGGGTGAAATTCGAAAGCTCTCTGAAGCAACAGCTGCGAACGCCACCGATGCTTCAAAAACGCTGAAGAGTATGCTTGATGCCTTGAATACTGCAAAAGGCACTGCTGATGAAACACGGGCTGCTATGACTTGGATAGGAAATTCAGTTAATGAGACATCGGCTTCTTTTTCTGAGATTTCATCGGAAATGAATAGTCTTGCAGCAACAGGCGATTCCGTGCGCGCGACCATTGTGCAGGTACCGCAAGCTGCCGCTGATTTAAACACAAGAGCTGACACTGCTATGGAGCATATTAATCAAATTACTAGTTCGGTAGCAACGGGAAAGGAAAACCTCCAAAACATACGAAATACTTCGTATGCAGTCGGCGATTTAATGAGTTCCATCCTGTTTGATATGAATAGCATTATCGATAGCGCGATTGCTATTGATTCTGTGTCTGCAAGTGGCGTTGATACTACAACGGGGGATCGTATTGCTTCAGATCAGGGACTACCTTTTTCGTTGGTTATTTTAAAACATCTTGCATGGGTTACAAAGGTTCGTGCTGTTATCGATGGAAAAATCAAATCGAACGATGTGGCATTGTACGATCACACTGTTTGTGACTTAGGTCAGTGGATTAGTAAGAACGCGCCGCTTTATAAAGGGCTGACTGAACAGCCTGAATTTAAAAAGCTTGCTACGCAGCATGAAAAATTACATAATGTTGTACAAGCTGTCTTTGAAAAAATACGTACCGCTTCTAAACAAGAGCTGGAGGCCTATTATGCTCAGCTGCTGCAGCATTCAAATGCAGTTATTGACGGCTTAGTAGTCTTGCGTCAATATATAAATCGCATTAAAATATAACGTATAGTGCAGGCACTCTCAGGCCTTGCTAAATATATTCTATGGTTAGGAGGGCAATATGCGGATATTAATGATAACGAGCGAGGCTGTTCCTTTTGTTAAGACGGGCGGTTTAGCAGATGTGGTTTCTTCTCTATCGTATGCCTTGGCAAAGCAGGGACATGAAGTTGCTGTGGTGATGCCGCGCTATTATAGCATAGACAGAAGGAATTTAAATCCTATTCCGGGAGCGCTCGGGATTCATATCGGCTCTCGTGAATACTGGGCGCAGGTATTTGAAACCACACTGCCGGATTCTAAGGTGCCCGTTTATTTCATTGACCATGAAGAAAATTTCGGCAGGGAAGGCATTTACGGCTCTCCACTTGAACATGATTTTAGCGATAATCCGAAGCGCTTTTCGCTGCTGTGTCACGCTGCGTTTCAATTATGCAGAAAGCAGCATTGGATACCGGATATTATGCATGCGCATGATTGGCCGGCGGCACTGATTCCGGTACTATTGCAGTTCAGCACGCAGTATGAACAATTTGCTGGCACGGCGAGCGTATTTACTATTCATAATATTGGATATCAAGGTATTTATAATAAAGCATCCTATACTGAAACAGGAATCGATTGGCTTCATTTTTACGCTGCCGGCTTTGAAGATTGGGATAGAATTAATTTTTTAAAGGCGGGTATCACTTCTGCGCATCAGATTACTACCGTATCGCCAACCTATGCGAAAGAAATTCTACAGCCGGAATTCGGCTTTCGGATGGACGGTATTCTTAGATTCCGGAGCAATGACCTTTCGGGAATTTTAAACGGCGCTGATACTGCGATTTGGAATCCAAAAAGCGATGCGCTTTTGCCGGCAAACTACACGGTAAAAACCGTAAAGAAAGGAAAGCTGGAAAATAAGGCTGCACTGCAGTGTAAAATGGGGTTGGCTGAAGATCCGACGATTCCCGTTATCGGTATGATAGCACGTCTTGCCGAACAAAAAGGAATTGCAGAATTGTTCGGTCCTGCCTACGGCGCTGCATTTAGAATCTGTACCGAACTGAATGTACAGCTGGTAGTGCTGGGGAGCGGGGAGCGGTGGTGTGAAAATGAACTTCTGTCGCTTGCGCATCGTCTGCCGAATTTGAAAGTGTATATTGGATACAACGAAGCATTAAGCCATTTAATCGAAGCAGGCAGTGATTTCTTCCTGATGCCTTCGCGTTACGAACCGTGCGGTTTAAATCAAATGTATTCGCTTTTGTACGGAACGCTCCCTATTGTCCGTAAGACAGGCGGACTTGCCGATACGGTACAAAACTATGACGAGGCAACAGGAGAAGGCACCGGCTTCGTATTAGACGATTTGAACCCTGAAAGCTTGTATAATACGGTCAGGTGGGCAGTGCATACGTGGTTTAACCGTCCTGAGCATATTACGGACATGCGTAAAAGAGGGATGAAGCAAGATTTTTCATGGGAACACTCTGCACAAGCATACGAAACCGTATATGAAAAAGCGCTCAAGAGTAGAAGAGGGAGCCTTTAAGCGCTCTGCACTAAACCTGCTCTGAAACTTCCGTGTCAGGGCAGGTTGCCTTGAAATGCAATGTTCGACCTGTTTGACAACTTACGTTTCAGAACAGGTCTATTAATGCAGCGGTAAGCCTTCTTCGATAAAACTCAGATAGGCACCGCTTGGCGCAAGGATAATGTGATCGAGCACAGTGATGCCGAGTAGGTTAGCTGATTGACAAAGCCGTTTGGTCAACGCGGTGTCTTCCTGAGAAGGTTCAAGAAGGCCTGATGGGTGGTTGTGTGCAAAGATAACTGCCGCGGCTCTGTCATGGATGGGATCGGCGAATACTTCACGTGGGTGTACGATCGTACAGGTAAGCGTACCGACCGATACTACTCTGGTGGCGATAATTTCGTGGGCCCCATTCAAAGAGGTGCAAAGGAACTGTTCCTGTTTCCGTATTGCATAGTGCCGTAAAAACGGGACGATATCGCTTGGATGCTTGATTTTTTGGGCGCCTGAGCCGTAATACCTTCTACCAAGTTCAAAAGCTGCCGATATTATGCTTAATTTTGCGGTATTAATACCGTTGACTGCTTGCAAGGAGAGCGCAAGGCTTACCGGTTTGCGGGTGTCGATATAGGCAAGAATTTCTTCGGCAAGTTTGAGTACTGGTTTATGCTTAACGCCGGTGCGTAGCAGTACTGCAAGAAGTTCGGTATCGCTTAAGGATTCTGCACCTTTTTGTAAAATCTGCTCGTATATGGCTGGTTCATTGAGGATATTCATACTGAATGTATCGTGCACTGGGTGTGTTTTTGGCAATAATTATCGGTGGGTGGGATTGAAAAGTACTTATCTGTTGTAGCAGGTAGCTTTTGCAGACTATGCGGTGTATCAATATTCAAGCTCAGGGATCCGCCGTTTTAAGTCCTGTAGAAATTGCTCTCCGCTGATGCCTTCTCGCAAACAGACAAATACGCAATTATCGTGCCCTGCGATGGTGCCAAGGATTGCATCAAAATTCATGTTTTCTAAGGCTGATGCAATTAAGTCTGTATGGCCTGAGTATGTTTTGATTACCACCATGTTTGCAGAATAATCAAAAGAAATATATCCGCGCAAAAAATCCTGTATACTGGATTGTTCATTCTCGGGCCGCTGTTCTTCGCTGGGGATGGTGTAGACATATCCACCTTTGCTATTGGTAATTTTGCTCACTTTTAGCATTTTTAAATCGCGGGATAAGGTCGCCTGGGTAACGGAAAATCCCTCACGGCTTAAGTATCCTAAGAGCATCTCTTGTGATTCGATAGGATAGGATTTGATTAAGTTCTTTATTGTTTTTAGTCGGTTTAGGCGCTGCTTCACTTGTGTTACCCACCTCTATCTTGCATAAATATACAAAAAAAGTCAATATATATTAAAATTTGCCCGCGTCAATTTTTTGACGTCGGCAAATAATTGGTATGAGTCAACCTATTTTGCGGACATACCAAAAAACTTCCGATGTATTTGTCCTGAAGCATTCGACAACATACTTGAAAAAAAGTATGTTTTTTGTATAATAGACCTGGTGCGATACCTCATTGTCGCACCAAGTCGGGCGAGTTCTAAATCGCACAAATAGTAGGTTGATTCGTGCGGAGGGTTTAATACCCTGATGCTTCTAGCGTCTGGGTTGTTGATTTGAACTTTGTTGTATGTGTTAGTACTGAAGAATACGTGAGGGCTGTATGCGGATACATTTTTGGGGCGTGCGGGGCTCTATTCCGAGCCCTTTAAGTTCGGAGCAAATTCAAGCAAAAATTTCATCTGTTGTGCAACGGATAACCGCGCAGGATATTGCAGATCAGGATTCGCGCGAACGTTTTGTAGATTCACTGCCTCAGTGGTTATTTGGCACGATAGGCGGCAATACCCCTTGCGTTGAACTAGAAACAAACAGCGGGGATACACTTATTTTTGACGCAGGAACTGGTATCCGTGAGCTTGGTATCCATTTACAAAATCAGCCTGAATATAAGCAAAAACCGCAGGTGTATCATCTGTTTTTTACTCATTTTCATTGGGATCACATTCAAGGTTTGCCGTTTTTCAATCCAGCCTATGATCCGCGTAATACTATTATTGTATATAGTACTAATCCTGAAGTAAAAACTATTCTAGAAGAGCAAATGAAGTGGCCTTATTTTCCGATACCTATGCTAGGTAAGGGGGGATTCGGCGCAAAATTTGAATTCCGATATATCAAACCTGATGATCCGCTCATTACCATAGGCAGCACGCATATTGCGTGGCATCATGTACGGCATCCAGGCGGTTGCACTGCTTACTCGGTACAAGAAAACAATAAAAAACTCATTTTCTCAACCGATACTGAATTAGCACCGCAAGATTTTGAAAAAAACGAACCAAACAATGTGTTTTATGAAAATGCTGATGTGCTGATTATCGATGCTCAGTATACTATGCCGGATTCGCTTGAAAAAACAGGATGGGGCCATTCAAGTTTTTCTCTTGCCATTGATTTTGCGCGGTCATGGAATATTAAAAAAGTAGCGTTATTTCACCACGAACCGACCTATAACGATAAAAAGATTATTTCGATGCAGGAAAATGCCAAGCACTATCGAGATCACATGTATGATAGCGGCTTGGAGATATTTAGCGCGCTTGAAGGGACCGATTTATACTTATGATTCATGCAAAGTCGTTGGGCTATGTGTTTTCCGAAACTGAAATGAAGTATCTTGCGCTCTTTTTTCGTAAAGCTGATTCTATCCCGTGTGAACTATTGGCTTTTAAAGAGTTTACAGAAAAATATATCTATAACTCTATGACAATCGAAGAAGCAGAGCGCTTTTTTTCAGAGCATTAACGCTGCAGTATGGTTTTGAGGGGCAGGATAGTAATTGCTATGAAAAAAAAAGCTTTTTTTGCTTTTTTGAGCGGTATTACGCTGATGCTTGGTTTGACGTTTGCGGTGTGTTATGCAGTCTTCGTTCCGCTTTCAACTAAAGGCGCTGCGTCCGAACGTTTGGTGACAATACCGTACGGTACGTCGCTGCGGGGTATTGCCGCCGCTTTAAAGCAAGCCGGCTTAGTCCGTTCTGAATATATTGTTTATAGCTATTTTCGCCTGCGCAGGGCCCGCATTGCAGCTGGTACCTATAAACTGTCTCAAGCGATGTCTGTACCGGCTCTTTACACCTATTTAGAGGAGGGTAAGCAGGAATACCGTAAAGTTACCTTGCCTGAAGGTATAACGCTTGCGAAAGCAGCACTTATCTTTGAACGGGCTCAGATAGCCCGCGCGTCGGACTTTATTGCTGCGGCAAAGGACCGGCAGTTATTGCGTTCGTATGGAATACCCGGTGATTCTGTTGAGGGTTTTTTGTTTCCTGATACCTATTTTTTTCAGTACAGTGAATCGGTGCACACGGTCATCAAAACTTTGCTGGATACTTTTTTGAGTAAAACAGCTGCGATACCTCATTTTCCTTCCGATCCAAAAACACGATACGATGTAGTGATTTTAGCGAGTATTATCGAACGAGAGTACCGCGTTGCTAAGGAGGCGGCGAAAATTGCTGGGGTATTTACAAACCGCTTGAACATCGGCATGGCTTTGCAATCGTGTGCAACGATAGAGTATATCATAACTGAGATTGAGAAAAAGCCGCATCCTACACGGCTTCTTAATAAAGATTTAGCGATTGAAAGCCCTTATAATACCTATAAACGGCGTGGCCTTCCGCCTTCTCCTATTGCAAATCCGGGGCTCACGGCTTTATCTGCGGCCTGTAATCCTGACCGGCATGGCTTTTATTATTTTAGGCTTGAAAACCCCGACACTGGAACTCATGTGTTTACTAAAACCCTTGCTGAGCATGCAAGGGCGGGGGAGTTTATCCTTAAAAAACCGTCTGTTTATTAGAGACCGCTATGCCGCGCATTACTAATGAAACCATTGAAGCCATCAATACTCATATCGATCTTGTCTCTTTAGTGGAAGAGTACACCCATCTGCAAAAGCGCGGCCATGATTGGTGGGGGTGCTGTCCGTTCCATAATGAGAAAACGCCGTCATTCCATGTTATTCCTGACAAAAAAGTGTACTATTGCTTTGGCTGTGGTGCGGGGGGCTCTACCATTCAGTTTTTTATGAACATAGAAAAGCTGTCCTTTGCAGAAGCTATCGAAAAACTTGCTCGGAAAGCAGGTATTACTGTTTCGTATGCCGATTCTTATGTGCCGCCTCCGCAGGAGAACTTCAAAGACGGGTTGTTGGAACTATACGAACGGGTAGCGGGGAGTTTCCACTATTTGCTTACGAAACGGCCTGAGGGGCGGCAAGCCTTGCAGTATTTGCAGGGCCGTCAGGTAAGTATGGGTATGATTGAAACGTTTAAGTTGGGATATGCACCGGCGAATAGGCAGTGGCTCTTTCAGTTTTTGCAAAAAAAAGGCTATTCCTCCGATTTTTTAAGCCGTTCGGGGCTTTTTTCTAAGAAAAATCCGCAAGCATCGTTTTTTTCTGATAGGATTATCTATCCTATTTGTAATAGGCATGGGCAGGTTATTGCATTCGGCGGCAGAATTATCAACGGTGAAGGGCCGAAATATTTAAATACCGGTGATTTGCCGCAATATAAAAAAGGAGAAACTCTTTTCGCTTTTTCTCATGCGCTTGCTCAAATCAGAAAAACCAAAACCGTTATTCTTTGTGAAGGCTACATGGATGTTATTGCCTTTCATCAAGCAGGGGTTACCAATGCGGTTGCGCCTCTTGGCACTGCCCTCACTGAACAGCAGCTCCAGTTAGTTCATACCTTTGCAGATACTGCGGTTCTTGCCTTTGATTCCGATTCAGCGGGGCAGGCTGCTTCGTATAAAGCAATTAAATTGTGCAGAAAAAGCCGCTTGCAGGTGCGTATGCTTTATATGGGTGCCAGTAAAGACCCCGCAGCGCTATTAGCTGACAAAGGGTGTGCATCCTTGACAGAGGTGGTAAAAAACGTCATAATGGATGATGAGTATCTTGTACGTATTGCTATTAATCGCTTTAATATAGAAACAGCAGAAGGTAAGATGCAGGCGGCATCTTTTTTATTTCCGTATATCGATGCATTGGAATTTGATATTCAAAGGGAAGCAGCGCTTAATAAATTTTCGGCGGATTTAGGGATTAGTTCACAAGCTTTATTTACTGATTATGCTCACTATTGCCGAAAACGTGATACGGGCGCTGAACGACATAATGTGCTTCCCAAAAAAGAACGGCCGGTACTTACGATGACAGCAGAACTGAGAATGGTACTTGCAGTTGCGGCGAATTCTTATTTGTTTAAAAAGATGAGAACTCAACTGACATCTGATGATTTTGAGGATTCATATGCAAAAGATTTGTTTATTGTATTGGAAGAGTGCTATCGTGAGGAAGCTCATACCTATGATAGTCTCTTAGCTCATTGTTCGTCTGAAGTTTTACGCAATGCAGTCAGTCACGCAATTATTAATGGTGAATTTGCAGAAAATGCAGAAAAGTTAGTGGATGATGGTATCTATTATATCAAACAAAACACTTTACAGCGGAAAAAAGATATTATTTTGCGGAAATTACAGACGCTTCGCGGTGCTGATTGTACCGATGGCATACAGCAAATGAATGAATTGTTAAACGAGAAACTCTATATTGATAAAATGCTTTCGGACTTAAAGGAAATACATACATGATAGACCTTTCAGAGGATCCTGTTGTTATAAAGTTAATTGCCCATGCAAAAGAGCATAAGAATTTGACGTGGGATGAGCTTACTGATTTATTACCGGAAAAGATTACTTCATCAGAAACGTTTATGGATGAAATTCTGGAGATTTTGGAACAAGAGCAAGTTCAGATTGTCGATGATGTAGCGGATGAAACAGAGGAAGATGTTCCTTTTGCGGATGAGCTTGATGATGTGGAATTAGAAAATGAAGAGCAGTTTTTTGAAGAAACAGCACTTGAACCTGAAGATCCCAATTTTTTACAGCCTGAAGAAAATCATAAACGTTTGCTTAATAATGATAAGGATTCTATTGTTGATGATCCTATCAAATTGTACTTGCGGGATATTGGCAAGGAAAACCTCCTAACCGCTGAGCAAGAAGTAGTGCTGTCAAAAGCGATGGAGGAAGGTCAAAATGTTATTAAGAATGTTATCAAGAATTCAGGGGTGCTTATTACTGAAGTGTATGCAATCGGACAAAAAGCATTTGCTAAGATGAGTTCTTCCGAAAGCAATAAGCCTCGTAAAGATTTAAGTTTTGAAGATGCGGAGAAAAAACGCTTGCGCCAAGAATACGGAGAACAGCTTAAAGCGATTTATCCCGATATAAAAAATTATATTAGTTTGAAAAAACGACTGTATGACAAAGAATTGGTGTCGAGTTTTTTAGAAGATGAAGCCTTGCAAAAGTCTCGCAAGCGTATCTTGCATTTTTTACAGAAAATTGAATTTCAAACTGAAGAAATAGAGAAAATCTCAGAACATTTTTTGGATGCCGCACGAAAAATCAAGGAATACCGGCGGAGGCGTGAAAAAAAACAAAAGCAGCTGGGGATTCATGCCTATGCGGATTTACGGAAGTTGGGTAAAAAACTTGCTATTCCCCGCGATCGGCAAAAGCTTGAAGAAGACTTGAATATGTCTGCCGGTGATATACGGGAGATTTATACGTATATCCAAACGCTTATTCGGAAAATTAGAAAAGTAGAATACGATTTTGAAGCCCCTACTGATGAAATCATTAAATTTGCGCACGAAATTCGGAGCGGACATGTAAAATTGAAAAAAGCAAAGGATAAATTAATTAATGCTAATTTGCGGTTAGTAGTTTCTATTGCAAAAAAATATACCAACCGCGGGCTGCATTTTTTTGATTTGGTGCAAGAGGGCAATATCGGTCTTATTAAGGCTGTTGAAAAATTTCAGTACCGTAAAGGATATAAGTTTTCTACCTATGCAACATGGTGGATTAGGCAAGCGATAACACGTTCTATTTCCGATCAAGCGCGTACGATTCGTGTTCCGGTGCATATGATAGAACAGATAAACAAGGTTACCCGAGAATCACGGCAGCTCATGCAAAAGTTTGGGAGGGAGCCAACGGATGAAGAGATAGCGCTTGAACTTGGATGGACGCTTGAGCGGGTAAAGCAGGTAAAAAATGTGGCGAGGGAGCCTATATCGCTTGAAACGCCGATCGGCGAAGAGGAGGATTCTTCACTGGGAGACTTCATCGAAGATAAAGACGTTGAAAATCCTTCTAATCTTACCGAGTATATTTTGCTGCAAGAACAATTGCATGGCGTTTTGTCCTGCTTACCATTAAGGGAACAAGAGGTGCTTAAAATGCGTTTTGGGTTAGATGGCGGCTATGCGCTTACCTTAGAAGAGGTAGGGCTTTATTTTAATGTAACACGTGAACGTATTCGGCAAATTGAAGCAAAGGCGTTGCGACGTTTACGCCATCCTAAGCAAAGCTGTAGGTTGAAAGATTATTTAGATACATAAATGGGAGAGCAGCTATGGTTATGACAGCTATATTTGACAAATTGCGTGAATTGCAGGATATCCTTGCAAAAAAAAACCAGCTTGAGAATGAAATTTTGGATGCCCCGAAATTTTTAGTTCAGCAGAAAGAATTATTGGCTGGATATAAAACGAATTACATTAAAAAAAATGCGGAATATGAGACCTTGCGTCAAACGGTGAATACGCTGAAAGCAGAACTTTTTGAAACTGAACAGAAATTGGAACTGGCTGAAAAAGGGATGGATAGTGTTACTACTCAAAGAGAATATGATGCGCTTGATAGAGAGATTCAAGATGCAAAGAAAAAGGAAGGTGAATTAAGAAAAGAAATTGTAAAAACGGAAGCCTCGTATAAACGGTTAGATGACGAGATCAAGGAAGAAGAAGCATTGATTAATCAGCAGGAAAGCGATTTAAATGAGCGGAAAACGATGTTGGAAAAAGAAATTGCTGAAAAGCAAGCTGAACTTGCGGTGCTTGCAGAAGGTGAAAAGCGGCTTGCGCCTGATTTAGATCGTGATACCCTTTTTAAATTTGACCGGATTATTAAAAGCAAGCAGGGGGTTGGTATTGTTCCGGTACAAGGTAATGTATGTATGGGCTGTCATATGATTTTATCTGCCCAATTTGCCATTGAAGTACGAGAAGGTAAGAACATTATGTACTGTCCGTATTGCAGCAGAATTTTATACTATCAGGAAAGCGCCGTTGATCAAATGCAGGATATGTTTTTTGATGATAATGATATGGGCGGCTTGGTTGATTTGGATGATCAGGACGATGAAGGCGGATTGGGTGAAGATGAAGATTAAGAGGAACCTCGAAAAGCTGTTTCGCAATCCGTGTTAGCGGATGTGATAACCATTTCCTTACAGAACAAGCCGATCGGTTTGCAGTTTTTCGAGATTCTATATAGGCCATCTTTAAAAACCTTGTTGGATTTTTAAAGATGACCTATAAAATAGAGAGTGCGTAATCGCTGCGGTAGGGCAGAGGAAAGTCCGGACTCCTTCGGATATGATGCCGGCTAACGGCCGGGCGTTTTTCTTTTAAAAGGAAAACGACAGAAAGCGCAACAGAAAGCAAACCGCCAGTTTTGGTAAGGGTGAAAGGGCGGGGTAAGAGCCCACCTGTGTTTTGGTAACAAAACGCATTGCAAGCCTCATCAGGAGCAAAATTAGATAGTAAAGGATATCCGATCCTTTTTTACGGGTTGATTGCGTAAATCTTTGCAGTGATGTAAAGATAAGATAGATGATTACACTGTGTTACAGTACAGAATCCGGCTTATAGCTCTCTATTTTTTTTATTATTGGGCAACTCTAAAAACCTTGTTGGATTTTTAGAGTTGCTCTATTACAGGTTGGTGATACATGGCGTATGGTAAGCAAAACAAGAGAATAAAACCGTTGCGATATCGTAATATACATGCGGCGGGCTTTTTCGTGCTTGTTATGCTTATTATTGCGGCAGGGTTCTTTTTTGCTCACTCTTATAAAAAATTTGATTGGCCTATTCATTCGATGAAGTCGATTTATGCAGATTGGGAAGATAAGAATTACATGTCGGTGTATGAAAAAACCGCTGACTTTTTAAACACGCACCCTTTTGATGGGACGGCTCTTGCGCTGCACGGCTTTGCAGCTTATTATTTGTTTGCAGAGCAGACGGATCTTTTACTTGGATCTGATTATTTATCGCAGGCTATTGCGTATTTACGTTGCGCTTTATACCGTATTAAGGCAAGCGATCTTCCTAAAGTTTCATATGTCCTGGGGAAGGCTTATTACCAGCAAGGCTATTACTATGCTGATTTAGCAGTGAAGTATTTGGATATAGCGTATGAAGCAGGCTTAAAAGCTGATGATTTGTCAGAGTTTCGGGGAATGGCAGCCTCTCTATTAGGTGATACCGATAAAGCCTTGGCTGCTTTTACTGAAACGCTTGCACTTAATCCGTCGGATTTGGTTTTGTATGCGGTTGCAAATAATTACTATAAAAAAAACGATATGCAAAATGCCAAGCTGTATTTATTTGAAACTATAAACAAAACGTCGGATGCAGTGTTAGAGGTGCTTTGTAGAAATCAGTTAGGATTTTTACTTATAAAAGAAAAGAGCATAGCGGAAGCATTTGAACAATTTAATATGGTATTAAAGAAAGACACCGGTTCTGCAGATGCGCATTATGGACTGGGGCTTTTATACGAGATACAAGGTGATATGGTAAAGGCTCGGCATGAGTGGAGACAGGCGATTAAACTAAACCCTTTGCATCATGACGCGTATGCAAAGTTGAATATAAAGTAGCGGTCGTATCGTACATGATGAGTGTTTTGATAGGTACAGGGTAGTGGTAGGTTGATATAATTGGGCTTGGGGAGGTTAGCAGGACATGGGCTTATTTAGAAAATATTCTTCTGATATTGGTATTGATCTAGGGACGTGCAATACTCTTATTTACATAAAAGGGAAGGGGATAGTGGTGAATGAACCTTCTGTGGTGGCAGTTGAACGGGGGACAAAAGCGGTGGTTGCAGTGGGATCTGAGGCAAAAAGGATGCTGTGGAAAACTCCGGGAAATATTATTGCTATCCGTCCGCTTAAAGATGGGGTTATCGCTGATAAAGATACTACTGAAAAAATGATACGGTACTTTATTTCCAAAATTTTACCGCCCCATTGGTTTATTAGACCTCGTGTTGTGGTTGGGATTCCCACCTGTATTACCGATGTAGAAAGCAGTGCTGTGTATGAAAGTGCCATGAAAGCGGGTGCCTGCGAAGTTGAAGTAGTGGAGGAGTCCCGTGCTGCCGCTATCGGAGCCGGTATTCCTATTACTGAACCGGCAGGCAATATGGTTTGTGATATCGGCGGCGGTACTACGGAAGTCTCTGTTATTTCACTGTTTGGGATGGTGGTAACCAATGCTATCCGTGTAGGCGGGGATGCATTTGATCAGGCTATTATTAAACATATTCGAGCTGTGCATAATTTAATTATCGGTGAGCAAACTGCAGAACGGCTTAAAATAGAAATAGGGAACGCATCGCCTGAAAAGAATGTTGAACGGGTAGAAATTAAGGGCACTGATGCAATAACCGGCTTGCCCCGCCGCCTTGAAATTGATTCTGTTGAGGTTCGAGAAGCACTGCGCGAACCGATTACGCGTATTGTTGACGAGATTAAATTAACGCTTGCACAAACACCGCCTGAGCTTGCTTCTGATATTGTGGAGCGTGGTATCGTGATGACCGGGGGCGGCTCGTTACTCAAAGGTTTGCCTAAATTGATATCGAAAGAAACCAATGTACCGGTTATTTTGGCAGAAAATCCTACTGATTGTGTTGCAATCGGTGCAGGTCTGTATTACGATGTATATGCTGGTATGTCAGGAAGTCGTAATTTATATAAAAGTTTAAATCGTTAACCTGTATGAAAAAAAAGTTTTTCTTTCAGCTAAAATACGATGTATTTCTGTTGATATGTTTACTTATTATTTCTTCACTACTGATAAGTTTTTCCGGCGGCAGCTTTATTATTAATTTTAGGTCGGTCGGTTTTGGTGTCTTATCCAGTACAGAAAAGGCGGTATTTGCTGTTTCCTCCTTTATCACTGATACGGTGTTATCGATACGGGAACTAGCTGAACTGAAGGTAAAATATGAAGAACTTACTGCACAACTCGAAGATTATGAACTTTTACAGCGCTCTAATGCTGATATACGGCGAGAAAACCGGGAATTAAAACAGCTGCTACGGTTTGCAAAAGAGTTGCCGGTTGAAAATATCCCCGCACAGATTATAGGCTATGATCCAGATAATTTATACTCAAGCATGATGATTAATTGTGGCACGAGGCAGGGGGTTCGGAAAAATATGCCGGTGCTGGCCTTTCAGGGGAGCAATATCGGCTTAGTAGGTAAAGTGGTGCAGGCACGGTTGAACACAAGTATGGTGATGCCTATTTACGATTATCAGTGTTATGTGGCAGCCCGAGTACAAACGACAAAAGATCGTGGACTTATCAATGGGCAAGGTAGTGCGCATAGTGATTTGATTATGAAATACGTTCAAAAGCGTGCTAAAGATGACATTGCTATTGGAGATCGAGTGGTGGCATCGGGAGAAAACTACCTTTTTCCCAAGGACAGCCCTATCGGTATTATTAAACAGATCAAAGTACACGATTATGAATCTTATTTGGAGCTGCTGGTTGAACCGGTGCTGGATTTCTCTCGTTTAGACTATGTGTTTGTGCTTGATTTGTCCAAGATGCAGAAGGAACTTGAGCCATGAAGCATGTTATCCTCTGGACCTGCTGTACTGCTTGTTTTATCAGCATATTTCAAACGGCGGTACTGTCTCATCTTAAATGGATACCAGTATTTCCTGATTTTCTCTTGCTTCTTATTATCTATGTTGCATGCCATAATGGGGCTGTCACGGGCGTCATTATCGGGTTTTTATCAGGCTTGCTGCTGGACTTTCTATCGATTGCCCCGTTTGGTCTTCATGCGTTTGTGTTTACCGTGATGGGGTTTGTATATGGAAAATTATACGGAAAGTATAATACCAAAGCTTTTTTCTTCTCCCTCATTTTTGGGGTCACCGGCGTGATACTCAAAGCGCTCTTGCTTTTTTTGCTTCGCTTTTTATTCGGCACAGTGGTGCAGGTTTATGACCTTTTTTCTGTTTTATTTTTAGTTGAGCTTGTGTTGACGACAGTTTTTGCTCCTGCTCTTTTTTTCGTATTGCAGTTTTTTCCGTCGGCATTTGAAAACAGGGGGGTATAATACAAAAATGCAAGAAAACGATTTTGAAGCAAGTAATAGACGGGTAAGTGTTTTTGGCGCATTTGTATTTTTAGTGGTGCTTTTATATATTTTTCAGTTGTTTTCATTGCAAATTATTAATGCAGATCAATTTAAAAAAAAATCGCAAGTCGTGTCTCAACGGTTAAAAAGGATACCTGCCCAAAGAGGTGAGATCTTTGATCGCGATGCAACGTTGCCAATGGTATTCAATACGAATACTTTTGCCGTTACTGTTACGCCTGCAGAGATTAAAGAATCGCTTTTTTCAACAGTCATTGCTCGTCTTGCCTATTTATTGCACATTCCTACAACAGAAATCATAAAAAAAATACCGGCATCAGTGCGCAGCTCTTTTCAAGCTATTGAAATTCGCTCTAATATTTCGTACGAAGCTATTACCCTGCTTGCCGAGCATATTGATGAACTGCCGGGGGTTTCATGGTACACCAAACCTATTCGCAGCTATGTGGAAACTACCTCGTTTTCGCATATTTTAGGTTATGTTGGCGATATTACCCGAGAAGAACTCAAGCAATTTTATAATAAAGGCTATACTGCCAATGCCTCAATCGGTAAAGCGGGCATTGAAAAATACTATGATGAGCTTTTACGCGGTGAGGACGGCAGCCAGTATCGTACGGTTGATGCAATGGGGCGTTTAATTGAAAATAGCACCTCGATTATTCCTCCGCGAATGGGCTACAATATTGTTTTGACTATCGATAAAAAGATTCAGAAACTTGCCGAACAAGCGCTCGGTGCCCGTATGGGAGCTGCTGTGGTGCTGAGTGCTGCAACGGGCGAAGTGCTTGCGCTTGCTTCATATCCTTTTTTTGATTCCAATGTTTTTGTACAGAATAATGCCAATGAATCGTATGCGAAATTATTGCGGGATACGCGTACGCCCCTCTTAAATAGAGCGGTGAATGCAAGTTATCCGCCTGCATCTACGTTTAAAATTGTGATGTCTACTGCGATACTCGCCGAAAAAGTGTTTGCCCCTGATTCAAAAGTGCACTGCGAAGGTGAAATTGAATATGGAGAGCGGATATTTCGCTGCCATATTAAAAGGCCTGGCCATGGCCATTTGGATTTACGACATGCGCTGGCGCAATCCTGTGATATTTACTATTGGACGGTCTGTCGGGATCATTTGGGTATCGATAAAATGATCGACTATATTTATCAGTTTGGCTTTGGCCAATCGGCCGAGATTGACCTTCCCAGTCAAACAGCAGGGTTAGTGCCTACGCCGCAGTGGAAAGAGCGGCGTTTCCATGAAAAATGGCTGGCAGGGGACACCATGAATATGTCTATTGGGCAGGGCTTTTTACTTGCTTCACCATTGCAAGTTGCAAATATGGTTGCGCTGGTGGTAAACGGCGGTGTTATTTACAAGCCACATTTATTAAAAGAGGTGCGCGATTCGGTTACCAATAAAATTATAGAGGTAAAAAAGCCTGAGATATTGAAAACGGCATCGATTGCGCCTGAGGTTTTTGCGCGTGTCCGTGAAGATATGCGGTTTGTCGTAACACATGGCACTTCACAATACCCTATGCGTAATAAAATAGTGCAGCTTGCCGGTAAGACCGGTACAGCTGAAGTAGGATTTAAAGACCGGTGGCATTCATGGATGGCTGCCTATGGCCCGTATGATGCCCCCGCTGAGAAGGCCATTGTGGTGGTGGTGCTGGTTGAAGCGCGAAATGACTGGGAATGGTGGGCGCCATACGCAACGAATATTATTTTTCAGGGAATATTCGCAAACCAAACGTACGAAGAAGCGGTTGAAGCGCTTGGCGGCAGTACATTTTTCCCAAAAGCAAGGAAGAAGCAAGAATGAAAATCCGTTTGATGGGAAATTTTGATTATCTTTTGGTGTTATCAGTTATCTCGTTGTCTATTATCGGTATCTTGTTTATTTATTCTTCGGGTGTTAATTCTGAGGGACTTTCAATATCGTCTGAATACATGAAGCAAATCGTATGGGCGGCGAGCGGTATCATTTTATTAGTAACGGTGAGCCTCTATGATTATACCAAAATGGGTAACCGTATTCTTATGTTATTCGTTGTGGCAATGCTGTTGCTTCTGTATACTCGGTTTTTTGGCAGATCGGTGAAAGGCGCGCGTAGCTGGGTTGGTATAGGCAAATTGGGTATTCAGATTTCAGAATTTACTAAAATAATTTACATTTTATGTTTAGCATGGTATTTGTCCCGATCTCAGCGGGATGTGGTATTTCATAGGTTCATTAAAGCCTGTGCTATTACCTTTATCCCCATGATGCTCATCCTTTTACAGCCTGACCTCGGCACTGCTTCGGTATTCTTACCTGTTTTTCTGGTTATGATTTTTATTGCCGGTATGCCGCTTCGGTATGTATTTGGAGTAGCGGGGGTAGTCTGTCTTACCCTTGTGTTTATTTTACTACCGCTATGGGAAACCACGATTTTACGTCATCCTTCTATTGCAGCCCGAATTTTTGATAATAAAAAGCTTATGCTTTTTATTATTGTCTCCATGCTAGGTGCAACTATTGTAGCGATAGTAGGATATGCGCTTTTAAAAAGGACATACTATTATTGGATAACCTATACACTCGGTATGTGCACTGTCGCAATTGCAGGGGCTCTTGCGGGCACTCATGTTTTAAAAGAATATCAATTAAAGCGGCTCATTATTTTTCTCGATCCCAATAGCGATCCGCTTGGGGCGGGCTGGAATATTATTCAATCGATGACGGCAATTGGTTCAGGTGGTAAATGCGGGGTCGGTTTTTTGAAAGGTACCCAAAGCCATTACAGTTTTTTACCTGAGCAAAGCACGGATTTTATTTTTAGTATTTTATCGGAAGAATGGGGCTTCATGGGTGGGCTTTTAGTATTTATACTCTATGCGCTCTTTTTTTTCCGTATTTTACGGACTATACAAGCGAGCCAGAATATGTTTGGTAAATTAATCGCTGCCGGTGTGCTTGGTATGTTCTTTTTTCACTTTATTGTCAATATTGGCATGGTTATGGGGTTTATGCCCATAACAGGTATCCCGCTGCTTTTTTTATCGTATGGCGGTTCTTCGCTATGGGCTGCTATGATAGCGGTTGGGTTAGTGCTTGGTATCCACCGGCGGTTGGTAGAATAGCAGTCAAGCGGCGCTCAACTGTCAAGGGTGTTTTAGCCTAACCGCTGCTTGATAAGTAAGCGGTCCTACTGTAATTTTTTGGTATAGTGACGCCCTGCGAGCGGATTAATCATATTAATAATGTATGCGTCATAGTCGTCTAAATTGGTAAATTGTTTTAGACAGCTGGCTTCATTGATCCCGTCGCCTTCTACAATAGTAAGGTCAATGTTTAAAAATGGTGCGTAGTAGCGTAAGGCGGGTTGGTATACTGATGACATGAAAAAATCATGCGCACTATACATGCTTATGAAAGCCTTTTTCTTTTCACTGGTGGTTTGGTTGACTGTACTCGTATGGGTAGCATGTATATATTGCTGATAATTTTTTGCCGTTATTGCTGAATTTTCTACCGAAAATATTTTTTCAGTGCTGTTATAGTGTATCGGTACGGAAATCTGGTTGCCGTATGTATTGGGCTCAGTGATGCCTTTGGTATGTACATCGGTCCCGGTATATCCGTCAAATATATTTCTCAGTATTTGTAAAAGTGCAAGCGCGTGGGCATCAATATTTTGCGAAACGGTACCGGTGAGACTCCCTTTACCAATCGCTTGCAGTGCATCAGGGATGGCATCATAGCCGAAAATAGGAAGCCCTATGGGATACTGAGGTGCTTGTAGGCAGCCCAGTGCCATACTATCATTGTTGGAAATAACAAGATCAATTTGGTCTGCAAAACGATCTATCCAGCAGTTCATCGCATTTTTTGCAGCGTGCAGATTCCATCGAGTACCGTTCTCTCCGATCATTTCTTGAGCATCAAGCTCTACCACTGCAAATGTTCTGTTCCCGATTGAGATAATGCCTTGCTGCGCTTCATGAGGATCGGTAGAGCCTACCCAGGTGCCGAGCGCTCGGCGTATCCCTTCTGTGCGGGCTTTTGAATCAGGATGCTTGTTGTCGCCTATACAGAGCACATAGCCAATGGTGCCGTCGTTATTGCGGTCAATGGTATCTGGATTTGCTGTAATAAGATAGTCGAAGATGAGATTCCCTTGAACGGCACCGCCCTCTATGGCATCGCTTCCAATATAATAGGTATTACTATTCCAGTGCATTGTATCTCTATCAAGAGCGCCGGTAGTAGGATAAGACGGTTTTCGATTAAAAAAAAGCAATGGTTTTTCTTGATTGGAACCTAATTGCGGAATATGTTCAGTACAGTTCATTAAACAGACGCTTATAACAGCGCACAGTGCGCCGAAAAGCAGGTGTACCCGTTTCATATAATGCGATTACCCCTCCACTCTTCATTTATACCATTTGTCCGGCTCAGTGTAAAGCTGGCGCGATACTGGGATATGAAGAGAGATGGTATCCGGCGTACTAAGAGGCAAGCAATCTA
>JBQNBR010000003.1:0-58614 GCA_052169815.1 Treponema sp. | reverse complement strand
CAGCACGCGGCATAAAAATTCCTTTTTTGGGGCAATTCCTCTTGCAATTTATAATTTTTACCCTTTTCACAGATTTTAAAGTTGAAAATATGAGAAAAATGTTGGAAAACGTCCTGTTTTTTTATAAAAACATCATAAAATACATTCGATTGCGGTGTCATTTTTCAAAAATTGATTTCCGTGGATGGCAATTGCTCGGATATGGAAAGAAAGATAGTAAGTTATATTTCAATCATAATGATGAAAATTCTTTACTTATTATATCAGTAATTGTAAATAGTCAATATTCATCGCTCTCGCTATTTTTTGTAGCGTCGCTTTACGGTTCTTTTTTGCCGTCTCCATTTGACTATAAGCGGCCTGCGTTATACCCATTTTCTCTGCAACTTCCGCCTGCGTAAGGTTGAGGTATTCACGCCACGCTTGTATAGGGCTAATCTCTGCAAGCATAACTTTCTTTACCACCTCATGCGGAATAAGTACGTCTGTTTCTTCCTCGTCCTTATGGCCGCATAATAACTGAAAACTTTTAAAAGGAATAATAGCATATTCAGGACGTCCATCATATCCTGCTATAAATTGCGCTTTAATAGGTATTGCCATCTCTTTTCTTTACCTCCTCAATATTTATCAAGAGAGTATTATTATTTTTTATCGACAGCTTTAATAATTTGTTTTTTATCGGCTTTTTGTATCTTATCAAGTTATTTTAAGGCTTTACGGCTTCATCTAATCGATATCATAATTTTATTATAAGTTAATTATAAGTTTTTTTTGACCGCTTTTATCACTTTCTATAGCATTTCATATGAAAAGGCAAACAACACAGCTGCACACAACCAGCTTGACAGTGTAAAAATTCAGGAGTATGGTAAGTCTTGTTTTTGCTGTAAAAATTTAGAATACAATGGAGACTGTTATGCAAAAGATCCTTCCAAAATCTGAAAAGTTATCTATAATTCGGCATAGTACTGCTCATATTATGGCAGAAGCGGTGATGAACTTATTTCCCGGTACAAAAATTGCCATAGGGCCAGCTATTGAACACGGCTTTTACTATGATTTTGAATTTCCTTCAACTATCACGCAAGATGATTTAGCACGAATAGAAAAAGAAATGAGGCATATTTTAAACACTCCGCATGATTTTGTAAAAGAAACCGTTACTAAAGAGGCAGCACTTGCGCTTTTTAAAGATCAACCGTTTAAAATTGAGCTTATCAATGAACTGCCTGAGAGTGAAGAAATTAGTGTATACCGCTCCGGCTCATTTGTTGATTTATGCCGCGGCCCTCATGTTGTAAATAGCAAGGAAATTAATGCTCAAAGTTTTAAGTTAATGAAAATAGCCGGCGCTTATTGGCATGGAGATGAAACACGCCCGATGCTTACCCGTATATATGGTACTGTATGGGAAAAGCCGAATGATTTACGCGATTACCTCCAAATGCTTGAAGATGCGGAAAAGCGGGATCATCGAAAAATAGGACGAACGCTTGATTTATTCCATATAGAGGAAGAAAACCCCGGTCAAATATTCTGGCATCCTAAAGGCTGGACAATATATTTAACAGTAGAGCAGTATATTCGGGAAAAGATACAAGCTGACGGGTATCTGGAGGTTAAAACTCCCTTCGTCATGCCGCAAGGTTTATGGGAACGTTCAGGACACTGGGCAAAATATCGGGAAAATATGTTTATTACCGAAAGTGAGAAACGCTTGTTTGCGCTCAAGCCGATGAACTGTCCGGGGCATATTGAAATTTTCAAGCAGGGAATAAAAAGCTATCGTGATTTGCCCTTGCGTATTGCGGAATTCGGCTCTTGTACGCGCAATGAGCCTTCGGGATCATTACATGGTATTATGCGGGTGCGTGGATTTGTGCAGGATGATGCACATATTTTCTGTACCGAAGCGCAAATTTCTTCCGAAGTATCAAAATTTTGTCAGCTACTCAAGTCTTTGTATAAAGATTTTGGTTTTGATGATGAAAATATTTTAGTTAAATTTTCTACTCGGCCGGAAAAACGGGTTGGTACTGACGAAACGTGGGATCGTGCAGAAAAGGCTTTAGCAGATGCTTGTAAGGATGCGCATCTTGAATATGAAATAGCACCCGGAGAAGGCGCTTTTTATGGGCCAAAGCTGGAATTCACGCTCATTGATGCGCTGGGACGGGAATGGCAGTGCGGTACTATTCAGGTTGATTATCAGCTGCCTTCAAAGGAACGGTTAAATGCCGAGTATATTGGCGAAGATAATCAAAAGCATAATCCGGTTATGCTGCACCGTGCCGCGTTGGGATCGTTGGAGCGGTTTATCGGTATATTGCTTGAACATTACAGCGGCGCACTTCCTCCATGGTTAGCACCGGTTCAGGCAGTGATTATTCCTGTTGCGCCGACCTTTAATGACTATGCACAAGAAGCTGCTGAAAAAATAAGTAAAGCGGGCTTCCGTGCACAGGCGGATATTGAAAATGACCGTATGAACGCTAAAATCCGCAAATACCAAGAGCAAAAAGTGCCGTATCAACTGATAGTTGGACAAAAAGAAGTTGATACGTCGAGTGCTGCGGTACGCTTGCTGCAAGGGAATCAAAAAGTGTTTACTATCGATGAGTTTATTGAGCTGCTCACTCAAAAAACGCTTTCCCGTGCAACAGATTCCGGTTTTTAAATCAACGCTCATGAGGTGGTCGCAGTTGTGCTTTAATACCCTTTGTTACGGCGCAGAGCAGCGAAAGAAGGGTATTGAATGATTAAAGCTCGAAAGCAGGATTTAGCTTGTATCATAGCAATTCTACTTTCCAATTTTTAAGCGTTTTTGCTTGTTCGTTAAATCCTGTACCGGTGAGCACTATCTTTTTTCCGCTTCCTGCGTATTTATCCGCATCGCCACACCTCGTAAACGCGCTACCGCGGGGTTTTAAATGAGAATGGGTTCTTGTACGGATGCGATGAACTGCAGCCATTGATTCATCAATACAAATGCTTCTGGGGTAAGCGTTGCGATGCTGTCAGCTTGACTGTGCATCCTTTGCCACGTTTTGGGTATAATAGTAGCGAAAGGTGAGCTTTCTGCTACCCGCTCGTTTTTAATAATGCAGTTCTGTAAATTTTGCAAGGCTGTAGTGTCTTTTTCTTCCCGTAAAGCACGCAGCAGTATCTTTGCTTCGTGCTTAGGTAAAACGGTAATCACTTGTGCCTGTAAGCCTGCTGAAATAAAACCCGCATTATCGCTGTAGGCTGTTAATAGAGAATACCAATGGCCATTGCACACTGCTGCAGCGTAGGCACAGCAGCGTTTGTGGAATGCCGTTAAAGGTAGGGAAGAATCGGTGCTCCTACCCCATATACCGGATTCAGAGAGGATCAGCGTATCACCGGATCCGCATACATCAAATACAAAGATATCATCATGTTGCATGTGCAATGCCCGCAGCGCTCTGCCAAGATTGTAAGCACCTTGCTGGCTAATACCGTTTATACCGGCTTCTTCTCCATCGGTTAAAATAATGCGGATATTGTGTGTCTTCACGCTCTGTAAAAGCTGTAGAGAGAAAAACAGTAATTGCACACATGCGGCGGTGTTGTCGTTTGCCCCCGGTGTGTTTTCTGCGCGGTCATAGTGTGCAATAAGCGTTTTCATTTTGAAATGACGGTTATATGCCGGTGCTGCATAGGTGATTACGATGTGTTTTTTGTCTTTAATCTGCACAATATGGTACGGCACCTTGTGCAAATCGAGCCATGCAGTGATACATACACAACGATCAGCAGCATCAGCCGTTAAATCGGCAAATAAAGCCGAATAGATAATACTTTGCGCTTGTCCAAGAGTCACGTGTAGTTTTAAACCGCGTAAGTTTTTACAAGGTTAGTAAAAGGCTTTCAAGTTCAGTTACTAATTGTGCAAAATGTTTACAGGCGGCCTCTACGGGTTGGCTGCTTGTCATATCAACTCCTGCAATTTTCAACGATTCCGTCGGATACCGCGATCCACCCGACTTTAAGAACTTAAAGTAATCTTCGCGTTCACCGGTTCCTCCGGCGCATACCCGTTCTGCAAGAGCAAGCGATGCTGAAATGCCGGTTGCATATTTATATACATAGAAGGAATTATAAAAATGAGAAATGCGTAAGCCTTCCAGGTCACTACAGTCTTCAAAGTGCATAGCGGGCCCGAAATAGGTAGTAAGCAGCTTCCGGTATTCACTGCGGAGATTTTCTATCGTAAGCGGAGTTCCTTGCTCAACGAGCTTGTGCGTAATGTGTTCGTATTCTGCAAACATAGTTTGACGGTACAGCGTCGCGAGAATATCGGTAACCCGTATACTTAAAAGATACGCTTTCATTTTTGGATCGGTAGTTTTTTTTAACATGCAGCGGAATAATAATTCTTCGTTAAACGTTGAAGCAACTTCCGCTTCAAAAATAGTATAGTGATAACTTAAAAAAGGATTATTGTGCACCGAATACCATGAATGCATGGAATGGCCGCCTTCGTGGGCGAGGGTGAAAATGCTGCGGATTACATCCTCTTTATAATTCATCATGATGAACGGATCGCTGGTAAAGCAGCCTGAAGAAAAAGCTCCTGATCTTTTGCCTTTGTTTTCGTACCGATCTACCCAGCCGTTCAATAAGCCGTTTCGTAATGTGTTAACATATTCTGAACCGAGCGGCTGCAATGCTTCTGTGATAAGATCAACAGCATCCGCATAGCTCGTGGATTGCCGTATTTCGCTTACAAGCGGCATGTAGACATCATAATGGCGCAGCTCCGGTACTTTTAATGTTTTTTGCATGAGTTCATAAAACCGATGAAGCGGCGCAAGATGTTTTCGAACGGTTGTAATCAGATTATCGTATACTGCAAGCGGGATTTTATCAGGATATAAGGCGTATTCCCGTGCAGATTGGTAGCCGCGTATACGGGCAAAAGCAATATCCTGCTGTACTTGTCCTGCATAGAGGGACGCAATAGTGTTTTTATGGGCCTCAAAATGACCGTAGAATTGTGTATACGCTTGTTTACGTATGTTCCTGTCAGGGTGCTGCATAAATTGCGCGTAGGAGGATTGGGTTAATTCCTTCGCTCCGTCAGGTGTATCAATCGTACCGAAATTAAGATCAACATTAGTGAGAATTGAAAAACTGCGCTTGGCGGTGTTGTGCGGTTCACTTAACAATGAAAGTATTTTTTCCTCACCATCGCTTAATGTATGTGCTTTTATATATAATTGTTTTTCGATAAAAACTTTATAGGGTGCAAAATCATCTACAGAATTCTGGGTGAGATCAATCCAGCTTCGTAATTTGGCTTCCGGAATGGTGAGCAGTGCCGGTATAAACCAACTGGTTTCTGCAGAAAAGGCCGATGCAGCCATCATAAAGCGGGAGTACCGTTCGTTGTTTTTAGGGTCGCTTTCGTCGGCAGATTTTAGTAAGAATGCGTATTGTCCTATTTTTTCTGCTGTTTTATCTGCTGTTTCAAAAGCCTGCAAACAAGCCAAGAGTGTTTTTGCGGTCAGCGTTTCCGTGTTTTGCAGTGAAGCTTTATAAGATACTACCGTTTTAGTTTGAAGCGTAAGTTCTTTAATGGCTTGATCCCATTCGGAATCATTTTTAAACAAACCTTTTAAATTCCATTGATCACTTTCTGCTACCTGTGATCGAAGGGGTATAGTTGAGTTTTTCATAGAACCACTATACAATAAGAGGAATGAATGAGCAACTATCGGCTTTTAAAATAAAACAAGGCCGGCGTATTTATGATATATACAATATTATTAATTCGTTATCGTTTACGCTTGTTACAGGAAATACCATTACGTTATATGCGCTTCTTTTACAAGCAAATACTACCGAAGTTGGTTTATTAACAGCGTTTATGTACCTTTCCTATTTTGCAATCCCGCTTGGGAAATTGATGGTAAACCGGTTTACTGTCATGCAAACCTTTGGATACACGTGGCTGCTTCGCAATTTTTCATTGTTGCCGATGCTTATCATGCCGTTTCTTGTTTCTTCAGGGGCGACTCGTACTGCTTTATACTGTCTGTTGATTGCAGAAGGGCTTTTTAATTTTTTTCGCGGGATGGGCATGATATCGTTCAATCCAGTGATAAAAAATCTTGCACCCGGAAAAGATAGAGGGTCTTACATTGTCCGGGTGGCGTTAATCAGTAATATTGCTACCTTGTTCGCGTCTCTTACTCTTGCATTGTTGCTGTCATGGGATGCCTCCATCACAACGTATAACATAGCAGCGATAGCCGGTATCGTATTGGGTGTCATTTCTTCGTTTTTGTTGTTTAAAATCCCTGAACCGCATGGTTCTTCTGATGATGAAACGGGTACTCGCCCTAATAGACAGTATGTGCATAAAATTTCTTTTTTTTCTCGTATAAGAGATGCTTTTATTGATGCTAATTTTAGGCGCTTTATTGTAGTTTTTTTTATCATTAATTTAGGCATTGCAATGGTCCGGCCTTTTATTATTGTGTATGCAAAAGAGGTATACAGCCAAAAAGATAATATGGTAACCATTCTCAGTGTTTTCTCAGTTGTTGGTGCCCTTATTGTGGGATTTATTCTTAAATTGATGATAGATAGAATTGGGGCAAAACCTTTGTATGCCATTTTTACGGCTATCAGTGCAGTATCTTTGCTTCCGGCACTTGCCGCTCCGGGGCTTGCCTATAATGGCATTTTTGCGCTTGTATTTTTGTTGCTCTTTTCTACCGTGAGTAATATGGGGTTTACTGGACAGGATAACGCTTCACAGGCCTATTTTTTTGCGATGACGCCTGAAGATGCCATTATGGACTTGAGTATGCTGTACTATTTTATTTTAGGCATAACAGGGAGCGCCGGCTCAATTCTTGGCGGTATTATTCTTGATTTTCTTCGACTTTATGGTTGTAGTTTTTTACAGTCCTATCAATATTTCTTTGCCGGTACTTTTATCCTTATTATGATAGGAATGTTGTTTCAAAGTCGCTTGCTTGATTTAGGGAGCTACAGAATATTTGCAACACTTGCCGTGCTATTGTCTCCGCGTGATATGCGGGCGCTTAGCTTACTGCATAAACTTGATGTAAATGAGAATTTTGAAAAAGAACAAAAAATTATAAGTGCATTAGGTGAAATTGGCTCTACTGTCTCTTCTAATGAGCTTCTGCATTATTTAGAATCACCGCGTCTTTCTATCCGCTTAAACGCGCTCAATGCGCTCTATTCGATGGATACCCTAAGTCAGAAAGTGCGGGAGGTATTACTGAAAGAGGTGTCAACCGGTGTGTTTACCACAGCCCCGCTCGCAGTAAAAATTCTAAGAAAATTCCATGTTACGCAGGCTATGTCTGTATTGAGAGCTGCACTTGATAGTGATGATTATTATCTTGTTGGAGAAGCAATGCTTGCATTAGCTTCGCTGGACGATTCGCAAAGTCAGTTAAAAATAGGAACGATGTTGTCTGCGGCAGAAAATCCTGCTTTATTACTGAAAGGAATACAGGCACTGGATGTATACGGTTCAGTTACTTCTATTCCTTTTATTCTTGATATCCTTCGCCGCGGAGAACTTGATTCTTTAATTGAATATGAAGCCCTGCTTGCTCTTGCTTCTTTAATGGGCATACAGAATAGTTTTTATTATGTATTTGAAAAATATATAAATGAAAAAAAATCTCCGGTCATTTTGGTGCTTGATGCGCTGGAAGAAGCATTCGAAATAAGAAAGAAAACTGATAATGAGCTAAAAACTCTGACAACGCATTTTATTCAATCTGCGGAATATGATACTGCTTTTGTGCATTGGATTATTGATTTTGGAAACGATGCGCTTGGTGTTCGCAGCGCATTACTTTTAGGTGTTTCATTAGATATTGATCTTATTCACCGCGAAGCATTTCGCTTTTTTCTTTCTTTTTGGGTGGCATGTTTATTTAAAACGCCAGAATTACTTAAAATCTGAACATTCTATAAACTAAAAGCACAGGATATTTGAAAATACTGGTTTAGAACGCTCAAAGCGTAGTGGCGAAGCACTTCTACAGAAACTGTGCAGGATTCTGTAGAAGTGTTTTGAAAAGTAATAATCAACATACCGCGACGCGGCATGTGAGCAATGCTCAATGTTTCGCACTGTGTGTTCTCAATCGGTACGCAAGTTTCCTGTAAGGAAACTTGACAGGCAAGCCGGCGGTACGCCGGCTTGACAGGAAGTCGGGCTTTAATACCCTTTGTTACGACGCTAGAAGCGTCGGGGTATTAAACCCTCCGCACGAATAAATTGTTTTAACGTTTACTAAATTGAAAGCGGCGACGAGCTCCCCGTTGACCATATTTTTTACGTTCAACCATACGAGAATCGCGGGATAATAATCCGTTTGCTTTCAATGAAGTGCGGTTGGATTCATCAACCTGTGCCAAAGCGCGTGCAATACCGTGAGAACAAGCACTTGCTTGGCCGTTCAATCCCCCACCGTATACCGTTATGAGGATATCATAACGGGCATTGCTTGCGGTAACTAATAATGGGCGTTGTGCCGTTTGAATTTGTTCCGGCGTTGCAAAATATTCATCTAATTTTTTATTATTAATAGTAACTGATCCTTTTCCATCGCGGATGTATACACGTGCAACCGCCGTTTTACGCCGTCCTGTCCCTATTCCAATATTTTTCACAAACATGCCTCCTTATAAATCTATCACTGAGGGGTTCTGGGCAACATGCGGGTGTTCACTGCCTGCATAAATCTTTATGTTTTTCAGCAATTTACGCCCAAGTGGGCCCTTAGGAAGCATCCCCTTAACAGCAAAATAAAGAGGCGCTGCCGGTTTTTTGGCAATCAATGTGTTAAAATTTATTGACTTTAGCCCTCCCGGATAGCCGGTATGATGGTAGTACATTTTATCTTTTGCTTTAGTTCCGCTAATAGCGACTTTAGCGGCATTAATAACAATAATGTAATCACCCATTTCTTGATGGGGGGCATAAAAGGCTTTATGTTTTCCGCGCGCCATTGCTGCAATTTTTGCAGCAAGCCTTCCGAGTGGTTTGCCCGCAGCGTCTATTACGTACCAACTGCGAGGAGCGTTATGCTCTTTATAAAAAATTGTCTTCATCTTTGATATACCTTAATATTTTTGTATTGCAGATAATGTGGGTCTTGTATAATAACATGAAATAGAAAAGGTGGTCAATTACTATTCTTTTTTTGAATCTGTTTTTACAGTTTCGTCTGTTTTGCTTTCTTTTTTATCCCTAATATCCGCTATTCCAATAAATACGGCAATTAAACCTATGAATGCAGCAAAAATAGGTAAACTGCCGCGTAAAAATAACACTACGTCGTGCCCCCAGCCTAAGCCGTGTAAATGCACCGGTACGAGGGTGAATACGGTGAATACAACTAAAATTATCCCAATAACGAGGGAAAGCATAAGTTCCTCCGGTAAAATGCACACCCTTTTAATGGTTTGCAGAGTATAAGCTGACCCGTACACGATTCGAACGTGCGACCTGTTGCTTAGGAGGCAACCGCTCTATCCAACTGAGCTAACGGATCACGATGGTTTCTTATATACTATAAAAAAAAAGCGCCTTATACAAGTAGGGGAAATTTAGAGCATAGCCATAATCCAATCTATGGTGTTGTATACGGTAAGCCGGCTGCCGCAAGCCGGACAGCGCGGATTAACTTTCCATGATAAAAGGATGAAAGGAAGATTTATCCGATGTTTTGCAATAAAGCGATGTTTACACGACAGACAGATAAAGTCTGTGGTACCTTCCGGTGATGGCGGTATGAGTGCGTTTTTTACCTCTTATGTTGTGGTATTGATAGCATTTTACAAAAAATACACGGGACAAGTATTACTTTTAGCAACTTTCGTGTTAAAACAAGGCTGCTTGCTTTGTGGTAATGCTATAGGTTGATAGTGCATCCCAATTTTCGATTTCTCTTGCTTCTATTTTTGTCATGACGTAGGCAAAATTATGTAGTCATTTATCAATCTCCGGTTATTTGCCTTTTTCCTGTTGATATCCTACCATCACCATAGCCAGGATTTCTTTTTTTGCTTAACTGCATCAAAAATTTCTTTTTCGGTTGGAGAATTCACTTTGGTCAGAATGAGTTCTTCCGGTTTATCGCTACTGATATCGAGCCAGATCCTAACTCGCAAAGTTTTACCTACTAAAGTATAGGACATACCGGTAGCGTGGGTATCGATATTGTCCTGTATGAAACGAATAGTTTCCTTAGTAATTTCGTATTTGCCAAGGGGTTCTGATACGAGTTTTTGGTTTTTCATTTCTGCTGAATAGGCAAAACCGTTGCTATGAAAACACAAATACATTTCATAATCCCCCCTATCTGTTTTATATCCATATACTTGTCCGCCTTGCAGTTTTGGACTGCAGCCCATAATCAGTGTAGTGAGCATGATGCATAGTGTATATAACACACATATTGAACCTTTTTTTGTCATTTTTTCCTCCATTTTATTATAAATTTAGCCGGCACCGTATACAGGGATTAAGAATCCATAACGGGGCCGGTCCTGTATGTGCTATTTCCAGCTCCAACTTATAATAATCACGATAATAATAGCTACGGTGCATGCAATGTTACCGTACTTTCCTTTCCACGCTATTTCAGAATCTTGACTGTAATGTTCTATAGCAGAATTAAGGCAGGATTCACCTATATCGTTTACAGTGTCTCCTAATATTTTTCCAAAAATAGGGCCACCCCACAACTTTGCAATGGTACTTCCCGCGCCGGTTGCAAAGCCAATCCCGCCGCACACTTTTTCTCCTCGTTGTATTTTATGTATTCTATCTGCAATTATATCACGCCAAACCATCCAAAGTCCAATTCCTGCAAGCGTAAAAGGAATGAGCCAAAACCAAGAAAGTATACCTATCAAAAAATAGCCTACAATCATGCCGTAATCGAGATAAACCGGTGCCCTACAAATATTATCGCGGAAACTGAGATACGTCCATCTTACTAGTAGATATGATAACGGTATGAATAAAAGAAAAGATATAATTTTAATCAGCATTTAATTTTTCCTCCTTAAGTTTAAATGCGTTTTTTATACAAGTAATACATGAACAGCAACGTCATAATTTTCGATTACTCTGCTGGTTGTTCCGGCAATGCGGCAGTGGTATATTCGATGGACTGCGTTCCTGCTTCTTCCACATTACTTGTTAGTGTCTCATATGCTGAGTGCAGCTTTACTGGTTGATTTAGTTCATCTTTATACCTTGCAATAAACATTTTACGGTAACGAGCGGGAGATGCAGCAATAAGAAGCATATATCTTGCTTTGTCGTTTTCGAGGACTTCTTGAATATCTTCGGACAATGCGGGGTACTGCTGTGCTATTTCATCATGGAGTTTTGTTATGATTATCATTGCTGTGTTATCTAGGTGCTTACATACAATAATCTGATATAAGAGTATAAAGAAAAACGAGACAATTTGCCAAATTGTATAAAAATGGGTAATCGGGATGGCATTTTTTCCTGTTTTCAACATTTGCTCTAAAATTGGTTCAATTAGTGCAAGTACATCTGACACAATACGGGCACCAATAAATAAGGTCGCGATGCTAAAAATAGTAAAAGCAAGTAAAAGAAGAATTAATAAGACTGGTAAAGAACATAATGTCATCATAAAATTATAAATACGATTATCTGAGGATAGGTAAACAATGAAAGCCTTAAACCGCCGCCACTTGTTTTGTACAAACTGGAAAAATATAACAGCCATAATCCGCAGGCACCAACAACAGCAGCATTAAATAATTTTTTTTCATAATGTATATTAATATTTTTTAAGTTCATATGTATTCTCATTAATTAAGTCCTGGAATCTGGTTATCAAAGTTCCAGTTTTTATACACTTTAGTAATAGCCCAGCTATTCCGCATATTGCTGCAGTGTTCATAAAATCGCCGTAGATAGGCAGCCTGTTCTGAATATTTTCCATTGTCGCCTAATTCTTGACATAAGATAGTCTGCTGTTACCATCTTGTCTGTATACCCCACACAAAAGAGATAATAATTGAAAAAATGGAAAATATATTTATTAATTTCAGTAGGAATTCCTGCTTCAGGTTGTTCTTTTAGTTGTAGTATTTTTTCAACAGCCGGATCTATTTCCCCATCACGAATATCTGATAAAATTTTTGTGATTGTTGTTGATGAGACAACTTTTTGTGCCATTTGACCATCTGTGGCTGTCTCTGCGCCGATCATCCGACGTGCAAATCCTGCAATAAGTAAAATGGGAATAATAATTATAATAGACAATAATCCCCACTTAATTAGTATTTTAATGGGTAGCCCTGCCATCATTCTAAAAAAAGATTTTTTTCTAATATCTTGTCCTATCATATTGTATATCCTCTTCTATATTCTATTGCAGTGCATGAGTGCCGGACGGCGAGGCTGAACAGCGTTGTCCGTATTCGGTAATAAGGCCGCTTCCGAGTGTCCGTGTTTGCCGTCCGCAATACACGCAGTGCGTACCGTCTGATACCCCAACATGTTTTTTTGTCGGACTGGCGCTGCATTGCAGTCCGTAACTAGTGGCTACATTACTTCCCAAAGGTTTAATGTCTCTTCCGCAATATCTACATTGCATTTTTTCCTCCTTATTTGTTTAAGATCAAATTGCAGATGTTTCTTTTGAATCTGGATCGAATGTATTATCATCTCCCTTTGACTGCCAGAAGAACGATATGCCCAATAGCTTTCACAATGGAAATAGTGGTGATCAATACCTGAGGTTAGCGAGTGACTACTTCTTTCCGGCATAGTAGCGTCGTATACCGGTTCTTGCCGTTGATGTGTAAGAAAAAAAGGTAGCTGATAGATGTAGTGGTAGTTCCTTATACAGGAAAAATTATTTGTTGAGTGTTGAGTGTCTCCGATAAAACTATATTTATCTTATTTTGCATACACAACTTATATGAATACATTACTTAACACCTTTTACGATACTGTTATATTATGAGAAGTATTTTACCACAGGTTACACAGGAGTGCAAGTAAAAAGCATATATTTAGCTTGTTTTTATCTGTTGGTTTGTGTTAAATTGCTCAATAGCAAGGGTAAGTAGACGTATAATGAGTTCTTCGTATGGTAAACCTGATGCTATACACATTTTGGGGAACATGGAAATAGCAGTAAACCCCGGTATGGTATTTACTTCATTTAGATAAATATTATTGTTTTTTCTATCAATAAAAAAATCTACTCTTGCAAGGCCCGTTAAATCCAATACTTCGTAGGCTCTCCGTGCGATCATACGGATAGTCCTGCGCTGTTCGTCATCGATGTCAGCCGGTATTTTAAGCTGTGCCCCGTCCGGATCTATATATTTTGCATTGTAATCATAAAAATCATGCGTAGAAATGACCTCGCCCGGTGTATACACGGTTATGTCATTATTACCGGTTACTGAACATTCAATTTCACGGGCATCAATACAAGATTCAACCAAAATTTTATCGTCCCAAATAAATGCTTCCGCTATGCTTTTTATAAGCGTTTCTTGGTTAAGGGCTTTTGCAGCGCCTACTGAACTTCCAAGACAGCACGGTTTAATAAAAAGCGGGTATTTTAATTCTTTTTCAGCCTTTGTAATAAAAGTGGAACGGAAAGAGGCTGTATTCCATTGTGTTTTTTTTATACATAAAAACGGCACAACGGGTAATTGTTCGTGCTGCCAAATGATTTTTGCTTTCTGTTTATCCATTGCAAGGCTGCTTGCCAGTACACCGCCACCGACATAGGGAATATCCGCCATTTCGAATAGCCCCTGTATGGTGCCGTCCTCACCAAAGCGGCCGTGCATTACCGGAAACACAACGTCTACTGCAAGCGCCCCTGCTTGTGTCTGCATGCCGCTTGTACAGCCGCCTCCTGGAATAATAAAAACGCGGTTAGCTTCATTTTTTTCAATAGATAATGATGCGGTATCGTCTTTTCTTGCATTATCAAGCATGGACGATGGCTGCAAATACCACTTCCCTTTTCTATCGATACCAATTAAGTAAAGAGTATGAACATCGGCGATTGCGCGGACAATTGAAGCTGCAGATGATAATGACACTTCATGCTCACTTGATTTACCGCCGTAAATAATTGCTATATTCATAATTGACTTCCTTGTGATGATTCGAGTTGTTGTAAAATAGTATGTGCAAGATAATCTTGCGGATTGAGTTCCAGTACGGTCTTAAAGAAACCTTTTGCATCTTCTGTTTGGTTTTGTTTAAGGGCGAGTATGCCCATATTGGAAATAATTTTAATATTTTCAGGTTCTTGCTGTAATGCGCTGATTAACCAATGAGAACTTTCGTCAAACCGTTCAAGTTCCATAAGGCAAATAGCTAATTCATTACAGATATCGCAATATGCAGAAAGAAGCGCCTCATGATCCTGCTTAGTGAGCTCAAAACAGTGCATAAAGGCGCTGTAGGCATCGAGCCACCGCCCTTGCTTCCGTAATGTCCACCCAAGTAAAAACCAAGCATTCCATACTTTGGGATGATGTTCTAAAAACATACGAATGTGCTCAAGCGCTTTTTCTTCTTCACCACTTTGAGTTAAGTCATAAGCGGTCTTAAAGAGTTCGTCATCCAGTGCTTGGGTCGAAATCCAGTGGATGAGCTCTTCTGCCTTTGCCTTACGAACGGAGGCTGTCTCTGATGTTTCAGTTTCGTGTGCAAGATATACTTCAAATAAGCTCTTGGCTTTTTGATAATTCTTTTGGCCGATGAAAAAAAATGCGGCATTAAAAAAAGTATCCGGCAGCGGCTCTTTGCAGGCAAGAAGTTCCTCGTAAGCCGTTAAGGCTTTTTCTGTGTAGTAGGCTGCATCGCCTTGGGAGCCTATTTGTTCATAAAAGCGTGCCCGCTCGTCTAAAAGCAATACTGTATTTAATTTTATGCGCATATCATCGGGGAATAGGCCTTCAAGTGCAAAGAGTATGTCTTCTGCTAGATCAAAGTCGCCGTTTTTTATCTTTAAAATGGCTGCTGAGGTCATCTCAGCGCGGATATCGGGGCGCAATTTTTTAAAGATTTCACGATAATAATCTAGGTGTTGGTTTTCTTTTTCGTAAGCAAAAACCATCAGCATTCCTGCCAGAATCATTTCTTCAGAAATTACGTCTGTATTAAAATTCTGTTCATTTTCGGGTAGTAATAACGGTAAAGGAATAGACAGATCAAAACCCGGTATTTTTGCGGTAAGAGTATATGCTTCAGGAATACTCACATAACATAAAGGACGTTTCATATCTTAAAAAGTTTTACAAGCACCATCGTTTGTTAGTTTATACTTCATGGAGACTATAGATTGTTAATCTTCGGTTTCTTCTTCGCTACCAATATTAGTTTTTCGTTGCTGATTGAGAAATTGGGTTAATCGAAGTTTATAAGCAAGAGAAACTGAAGTGTCAGTAAAATCCATGGCAACAGCGATTAAGTCTTTTCTTCCTTCTACTAGTTCAGCACGGATAATTTTACCGCGAATGCCCAATATTACATCGGGATCTTCAAAAGTAAATTTTAATACACAATCCTTATTGAGTAGGAATGGTGCAACGCCTGCTATAATGAATTTTGCTCCCGTTAGCGAGATATCGCGGAGTATACAACGACGCGGGATGTTTTGTATAGCAACAATCGTTTCTTTTTGGGCTAAGCCTAATTTCTTTGCAGCGCTATCGGTTAGTTCAATACGCTGTTCAACACGTTTAGGTGTTAGCATTTTTGCATCAAGTAAAGATCCTAATTTTTCTATCAGATCATCAGGTGCTTTTTGGGTGTATTCGATATTAAAAAGTACGAGATCTGGTGAAACATTGTAATCTCTGGAACCGGCAATTTTCCCCGATACAAAAAAGGCTAGGTCAGCTTTGCCGTTTGATTCAGAAAAAGAGAATTTTAAGTTAACAGTGTTAATACCGCTGCTTATTTTTTCATATGTTGCACAGTTTTTAGGAACAATTACTTTAGCTGAAATCATGGAGGCTGAATTAATGATACAGGGGGACTGTTCATTATCTCCGCCTATCAACCGAAGAACTGATTGCTGGGTGTTAAAGCTCAGAGCTTGAATTACTTCTTTAGTAAAGGCCACATTAGAACTTTTGTAAGTCTCATAATACTGATTAATCTGTTGACTTGTTGCGAATCCCATAAAATATATAATAAGTCTATTTGCTTAAAAGGTCAATAACTCTTGTTCTTGAATCCATGGCCTTATCATGAAAAGGTATTGACAAAAGCGAGTTTTACTCTCTCATAAAAGAGAAACGGGATCGATATCAACTTCAATGTATACCCCTGCCATAGGTTTGTATTCTGTGATAAAGTGCCGGACAATCGTTTGCATACCGATAAAGTTTTTTGAGCGCAGTAAAAGCTGCATACGGTAGTTACCGGCAATAAGGGCAAGCATACAATCGGAAGGGCCGAGTATGTCTATCGATTGATATTTGTTGTGAGTTGTATTTTGTTGTATTGCGGTACGCATGATATGAAAGGCTTCGTTGACTGCCCGTTCAATCTTTTTGCTGTTTTTACTCCGAAATACCAATCGAATTAAACGGTTAAAAGGGGGAAATCCGAGCATTTCCCGTTGTTTTAGTTCCTGTTCATAAAATTCAGCTGATAGCTGCTTCTGAGCGCAGTAAATTGCAGGGTGCATCGGGTTGTATGTTTGTATAATAACTTCGCCGTCAGGGAGGTATCGTCCCGCACGCCCTGAGACTTGCGTGATCAATGCAAAAGTCCGTTCGGCAGCTCGAAAATCGGGCATCTGTAAACCGGTATCAGCCGCAACAATACCCGTTAAACGTACACCGGGAAAATTTAAGCCTTTTGCAATCATCTGAGTTCCCAGTAAAATATCGATGCGGCCGTTTTTAAAATCTGCAAGAATTTGCGTTGCTTGCTTGTTTTTTTGCAGTACATCGGTATCGATACGTGCGATCGTGTAATCGGGAAATGTTTTTCGCACTTGTTCCTCTATATATTCAGTGCCGATACTGGTATAGCCTGCTTCAAGCGAGCCGCATTCAGGGCATGCTTGCGGCGGGGGCGCCTTCCATCCGCAGTAATGGCATTTTAATACGTTTTCACTTTTGTGAAAGGTGAGCGGCACCGAACAATTTTTACACAAGAGTTCATGCCCACAGTGCCTGCATTTAAAAAAATGAGAAAAGCCGCGTCTATTTAAAAAGAGGATACTTTGTTTGCCTATAGATTTGGTATATCGTAGCTCGTTAATCAGTGTATCTGTTAATACGTGCGGCGTATCGAGTAAGGATTCTATTTTAATAGAAGGTAATGCGCCTCCGGAAAGGCGTTTGGTAAGCTGCAGTGTATGAAAAATGCCTGTTTTCATCATATACCATGCTTCTACGGACGGTGTTGCCGAGCCCATCACTAAAGGACATCCATGCTCCTTACAAAGATACATTGCAACTTGGCGTGCATGGTAGCGCGGAGTAAAGCCTGATTTATATGAACTGTCGTGTTCTTCGTCGATAATAATAAGCCCAATATTATGCACCGGTGCAAAAACAGCACTCCGTACTCCTATCACAATAACCGCTTCATTCCGTTTTATGCGCATCCATTCAGACAGCCGTTTGCTTTCTGTAAGCCCTGAATGCAATATTGCGCAGCGGTTCCCAAAGCGTTCTTGTACTGTTTCGGCAACCTGATGACTCAGCGTGATTTCAGGGACAAGGTAGAGCACTGACTTCCCTTTTGCTATGATACGCGCCGCAGCTTGTAAAAACACTTCTGTTTTACCGGAACCGGTAATTCCGTATACATAAAAAAAGTCTGCATGATCGCTGCATACAATCGTGTCTATAGCGTGCTGCTGTTCATCAGAAAGGATACATGCTGTTTGGGAGTAGCTATCGCTTGAAAAAGCAGAAGGATCGGTATTGATAGTTTCACGGCGCCCCGACGGTAGTATCGCTGAAAGTGCTTGCCCCATTGGGCAGATATAAAAATGAGCGAGCCAAGAAGCTAAATTGATTTGCGCCTTGCCGAAAAGCGGTTGGGAATCAATTAATCTATCAATGGGCTTTATGACAGCTTCCGGATAGGGGCAGCTTTCCGGTAGTGTTTCGTATTCGCCTATAATGAAGCCCACTAACCTCCTTGAACCGAAGTGAACAGCCGCCCGTTTGCCGGTACAGGGCATTTCACTGCTGTCAGTATTTCGGTAAAAAAAGGATTGAAAGAGCGGTAGTTTAAAGACGAGTTCGAGCCACTGCATGTGTTATCTCTCTGTACGTTTTTAATGAGCGGTGCGGAGCTCAAGCAACCGCGCGCGAAAACATTTAAGATCTTCCCATGCGGGGCGTTTGAGGGATTCATTACGCAGCAGTGCGCTTGGATGATAGGTCGGCATCAAAGGGATTCCGTGATAGTCAAAAAAACGTCCCCGCAGCTTGCCTATACCATCAGTGGTTTGCAGTAAGCGCTGTGCTGCAATGCGGCCGAGCACTAAAATGATATGAGGCTCAATACATTGGATTTGAGCGTGCAAAAAAGCTTCACAGCAATCGCATTCGGGTGGAGCCGGATCACGGTTGCCGGGCGGACGACATTTAACAACATTGGTAATATAACAATTTGTTTTTCGTGAAAGCTGGATAGCTTCCAGCATTTTATCAAGCAGTTGGCCTGCTCTGCCGACAAAAGGACGTCCCATTCTGTCTTCATCAGCGCCGGGTCCTTCTCCAATAACCATCACTTCGACGGAATTGGTTAGATGTGAAAGCTCTTCAGGGCCTTCCCCAGCCACGGCGTGCGTTCTGGTAGCTGCTAAACCGCAGGCGTGGCATTGGCTTACCGCGGCGTATACCTCTTGCAAAGAGGTGAATACAGGTATAGAGGTTTCCAAACCGGTTGGTATGGTACGGTCGGCGCTGTCAGGGTGGATGGGAGCAGCGGCTCTTGCCGGTTCTTCATGGGCGGCTTCTGAAGCGTGCACGGTTGCCGCTGCCGGCGCTGCTTCTTTTTGAGCTATGGGCCGGTTATATGACTGCGGGTAGGGTTCCTTGCACCGGTACCCTTCGATATATTCTGAAGCGGTTCTAAAAAAGCGATATAAAATTTCGTAATTGGTTGCTTCCATATTATATAAGCGGCATTGCCGTTTCAAAAATAAACTGAATATACAAATCTTCAAGCGTCCGTTTTGGGCCTGGTGCCTGCAGACGCCGGCGAGCATCGGTATTGTTTTTCCGTTCGATAAATGAAGTATAAAACATACGAGGATCTTCCTCTTGAAAATCGTTTTTGATGCCGACTATTTCGTATGCTTCTTTTCTGCTTAAAGCGGACATATTCTGTTCTTTTAAAATTTGTCGGATAAATAAAATTTTTTCGTAGGAAATACCGAAGAGAAATTCTTCCAGCGCTTGACCGTTTTCGGGTACATCGAGTTTTGCAATCATAAACTTCTCCCACGATTCATCGAGCTCCATCGATAGTAAAAACAATTCACTTACGCCGAGCATAGTACCGAAGTTCGGAGCGAGTTTAAAACGCGCTGCCCACACTTTGTGTAAAACGGGTGTAAATAGAGCAGAATGACCATCAAAGCGGTGTTCCCACAAATTAGTGAGGGATTTTGCAATTTTTTGACGAATAGCATAATCCAGTTCTTCATTATCAAGCAGCATACTATAAACGTCTTCCGCCATTAAAGCGAACATAACTCGTAATGTTATCCGTCGTAGTTCTTTAATATCATGTTCTTCAAAAAAAGAATTGAGGGCAATTTTCGTGAGTGCTGAAAACGCTTGAAATTTAGCTACCAAAAAACCTTTGCCAAGCACTACTTTTGTCGGCAGCGTGAGCAACCGCGAATCGGAGTCATTGTTGCAAAGCATATGCACTAACGTTTTTGCAGAACGGCGTTCACCGACGAGAACCGTACTGCGCTGAATTGAAGGGTACTGCGATATGGCGATGGCGATTTGCTCCAAATTAGTGATAGAACTTGCAATGTGGCTCAGAACATCCGGTGCATAGAGCTGGAGATTTTGCAGCATCCTGTCGACTATCTCGTATTCTTCCTTATCAAATACAACGATGTCGGTGGAGTCCGCCCTGCCATCGAACGTATGAGGAAGTGAAAGTAATGTAGACAATGATACATGAGCCATCTTATTATTATAGCATAGGATGCTATTTTTTGCCAGTTTTGTTTTTATGAGGGAATATCTTGATAAAGGCATGCACCCGGTACTATCTTTTGGCCACAGGAGCACACGGATGTACAGTCTATGCCCTGCAAAGGTATATGGGTATACATTGCAGGACATTGATTTTATTGCATGACGGCTAAAGCCCCCATTGGATCCCAAGGCTCAAGTTTAACAAGTGGTTCTTTTAATGCATTGAGCCATTTAGCCTCTACAAACTTTTTTTCCACCATAATTTGATACGTGTATTCGTTGAACCAGTCGTCGGACATAGAGAACATGCCTTTTTTCCCCGATTCATCTCCCCATGAATTTTCTACGTGCCATTTAATGGGATTGCCCTTGCTGTCTAAATCCACGCCGGTCAACACCATTGCATGTGTTAAGAGGCTATCTCCGTAATCAAGCCGCTCTGCTTTGGTAAATTCGGGTAATGCACCGAGCGTTTTATCATAGGCATACACTTCCATATCCATAATGCCCTCTTTACGGGAAATAAACGGCCCCATATCGCAACCGAACCATACCGGCTTTCCTGCTTTAATAGATTCTATAGCAGCGGTTTTTAATACGTCGATGGGCACGTTGATATAATGAATGGGCTCTCCTTCTTTTACCGTGCCAAGGAATTTTACCGTGTAGGCTTTCCCAAAGGGCTTATCAGCAGTGGGAGCGTTGATTAAGCTGATTTTTTCATCTAAATTCCAGCCGACGTATTCTTTAAAGAATTGCTGCGGGGTAAGGTGTTCTACCTTGTGAAATTTTTTGTCTTTGTCGTAGTATTCAAAATCAAATACTTCTGGTACTTCTCCGAGCGCTTTTACTAAAAAGCTGTATACATGCGATAAGAATTCCTCTTTTTCGCTGCGCAATGCGGCGATGGTTTTACCTTGTGCATGTCCGCTTCGCAATATGTGGGCGTATTTACGTAAACGATGCGTTAATTCCGCTACAAAAAAGCGGGTATTGGAGGAGTGGAACGTTTCCGGCATCATATATTTGGGTACTGCACCGTATTTTCGTAATATTCCTGAAAACATGTCCCACTGCCCGCCGTCCTGAATAGGATTGGCTAATAAATGAGCGAGGAGCCTGCCTTCAAGCGGTTCTTCAAGGGTTTCCAAAATGCTTTCGAGAAAGTAATTGGATTTTTCAAGTTTGTCCCAAAAAAGGGTATAATTCTGTGAAAATTCAAAATTTTCAAGGTTAAGCCGTTCCATAACTTCAACGCGGGCTGCATTCAACGCTGAAAACATCCAGCATCGTCCGCTTTGCTTTTGATTGGTGATTTCGCCCCGTTTGGTTTCATGGGAAAAGCAAAAATTATGTTTACGTTTTACTTCATTCACAAAAGAAGCATCTTCGATACCGCTTTTTGCAATCGATCCGGCAATAACAGTGTTCATCGGGTTGGACGTATAATCGGCATAAAATTTTTTTAAAAGTTCCTGCGTAATATTCATACTGCATCCTTAAAATATAAAGTCAATTAGGACAACAAAACCGCTGATTTTATCCTATATCGTAAGGATACTACAAATTGAGCGTTGGGTCTAGTGATGTTTCTCGTGGGAAACAGATCGTGTTACACAGACTGGCTTTTCTGATGCGGTTTCTGGACAGAGATAGGCCAGCCAGAAATAATCTAGCTAGCCGTTAATCTTATTATTGAACTTGTGTCCAAGCTTTTTCCATTACTTCGTCTATATTATTTGTTTTAGTGATTAAACCTAGTCGTATGTATCGTTGAACTATATCTGCTAAGGTTTCTTGCGTCCTTACATCGGAAACACCAAATTGGAGTGAATTGTTTAGCATCACATTCATTTCGTAGTCGCCGCTGTTCCAACCTTGTTTTATAAGCATCTTAGTTGCTTCTTCTGGATTTTCGCGCATATATGAGTGTGCTTTTTGAACAGCTTGGGCAATCTTCTTGGAAATAACTGGGTTTTGTTTTACAAATGTTCTGTTCATTGCAATAACGCAGCAATTGTGGCGAGCGAAGTCCTCGTCTAACAAAGATCTGATACATTTTAACTTGCCTGCTTTTACTAATTTATACGCAAAAGTATCACTGAGTAGAGCAGCTGAAATTTCTTTTCTTTCCATAGCAGCTATACAAGCGTCAGCAGTAACCGGCGTTAGCTTCACATCAGTTCGAGGTGCAATTCCGTCTGCATCCAATAATAGGCTTGTAATATTGTAGTCGGACGCCCCTATTCCATTTGGTACGGATATAGATGTTCCTTTTAGATCTTTGGTAGTATTGTATTCACTATCAGCTAGAACATAAAGTGATTTACAGCCGACATGTGCCCCGCCAACAAAAGTTAAGTCTACACCGTTTGTAAGTGGAACGAGCATAGTCGCTATATGCCCTACAGCTACAGTCGCTTTTCCGGTTCCTAAGGCTTCTGTATAGGAAGTGCCCTTAACTCCTTTTGATTTTAGGCCTGCTTCTTCATAGTAGCCAAGGTGAGCAGCAACAGTAGGCCCCGCTGTACATCCGTCCGACATATAATAAAGAAGGTTCTGCCCCCAGGCAGGTTCTTTTTCCATAGCGGCTAGTTCTTCCGCTGTCGGTTTTAGGTCAGCATGTACCATATTAATAGCACGTGCCGGATCGTCTATAGGGACAAACATTGCTTCCCAATTACCCGAAGTTGAAGCTTCATATGAGTTCATATGCTTACTCATCTTTCTTACTTCAACCTTTCCTTCTTGCCCAACTGTAGGATTAACTTTTTGTCCTGATGCAACAGGCGCCTTTGCTTCTTTCTTTGCATTGTCGTCTTTAGGTTGACAACCTACTAATACAAATACTGATAAAGCTACAGTCCAAAGTATTTTCCTAATCATGATATTCCTCCAAAATATTAAAATATAGATTACAAACCTACTTAATCTTTTCCACCTAGATGGAGCTCATTTAAAATCTTCTTCCTATATTCAACAAACTCATCAGAAGCACGTTGTCTAGGATAAGGAATATCTATTTTTATATCATCTTGTATCTTGCCGGGATTTGGGGTCATTACTATAACCCGAGTACTCATATATATAGCCTCATCAACATCGTGAGTTACCATTAAGATGAGCTGCTTTTTCTCTTGCCAAATTTTCAAGATTTCATCCTGTATATTCATCCTTGTAAAGGCATCCAAGGCTCCTAAGGGTTCATCTAATAAGAGGATCTTAGGGTCAGCTATTAAGGAGCGTACAAGAGCAACCCGTTGAGCCATTCCTCCAGATAGTTGACCTGGGTAGTCGTCTTTGAAATTTTCTAGACCTATCATGTTAATCATTCTTTCAATTCGTTTATCATTCGGCTTAAGATCTTTTCTAACATTCAAGCTAAAGGCAATGTTGTTTTTAACAGTCAGCCAAGGGAAAAGAGTTGGATTTTGAAAAACCATACCACGGTCAGGCTCCGGCTTTTCTATTTTTTTCCCATTAGCCATTACCTGCCCCTGCGTGGGGAAAATCAAGCCCGCCACCAGACGGAGAATAGTAGACTTACCACAACCGGACGGACCAACCAGACTTACAAACTCCCCTTTTTTTAATGAAAAATTTATATTATAAAGAGCATGGGTTACAACATCATTTTCAACTTTAGCAAAACTTTTACTCACATTTTTCAGAGATAAAATAACTTCTTCTTGCATTATTTTTCATTTCCAATTTGCCAGCGTAGCAAGTATTGCTTGATTTTGTCCAATGTTTTTGTTACGAGGATAAAAACTATACAAATAATAAAAAGAGCAGCAAACATTTTATCATAACTTGCCCAAGATTTTTGCCATGTCATATACCAACCCAATCCGGATTCAACTCCAAGCATCTCTGCAATGAGGATTGATACACAGGCAGAACTCATGGCTTGAGTACAACCTTGCAGTATGGAAGGTATAGCTCCCGGAATTGCAACCTTTGAAACCAATTGAGTAGTTGTAGCACCAAGCGTTTTGGCTACTTCAAAATAATCCTTATTTACATGGATAATACCGGTCATGGTTGCAACAGTTACTGCAAACCAAGCACCCAAAGCTATTATAAAAACAGAACCAACATATAAAGAAGATACAACCACCATCATTATAGGAATCCAAGTCACCGTTGGTATAGGGCCCAATAGCTTGATAATTGGTGAAATCCAGTATCTAAACTTTTCAGAATATCCGCATAAAATACCGGTAATAAGCCCTGCCAGTACACCTACAAAATATCCAAAGAATAACAATATTAAAGTATTTTTGGTACAATCCATAAGCATTACATAATCAGCAATTCCTGCATTTATAATAGAATTGATACAAGGAATAAAGGGCTGTGTTAAAATTCCGGTTTTTAACGTTAAATGGTCATATAAAGCTAATAATAAAAAAACAACTGCGTATAAAGGAGCATAATGTCTTGCCTTTATCAACAATGTAAAATTACCGAGTATATTTTTGAGTATTGAAACTATTAAAAATAAAGCATAAAGGCAAATTAAAAAGCTTATAAAAATGGTGTATCTTTCCGGAAATGGATTGCCTGTATTATCCGGTATATAAATATATTCTAGCAAGGCAATACCGGCACAAACGAAAGGCAGCAATAAAATAACACCGTCTACAATCCTTTCAAAGCCTGTTCTTTCTTTTTTTTCCAGTTTTAATAGTTTTTGGCGGGTGATCGTTTCGCCTGGGAATTGTATATTTTTATCATGGGTATCTAGCTTATTATTCATTACTATACTCTCATTGAGTCGTTACTCTAGTATAATTAATAAAAAATGTCAATAAATCAATAAATAATTTTATATATACTTTATCAGTTTTCACAGAAATCGGTTTTATAAAATATTTATTCGTGCGGAGGGTTTAATACCCCGACGCTTCTAGCGTCGTAACAAAGGGTATTAAAGCCCGACTTCCTGTCTAGCGGTTTGCTTTTAGCAAACCGCTAGCCTGTCAAGTTTCGGCAAAGCCGAAACTTGCGTACGGATTGAGAACACACAGTGCGAAACATTGAGCACTGTGCCCCGATGCTCTGCGTCGGGGTTGTTGATTGCAGAATTTAATTATTTATATATAATACTGATTGTTCGTATAGGCAAAATTTAGTTGTCTTTCGCCTGTATATAGGATCCAGGGAGGAATATGCGAAATTTGATGTTAATTTTTAATAATATTAAGCAGCGGCAGGGGCAGGCTGTAATTACCGTTTCAATTATAGCAATAACAATTTGTATTTTTACCCTTGTCTTTGGGACCATACAAGTTATGCGGGATGGGTTAAGGCTTTCAAAAGAGAAGCTAGGCGCGGACTTAGTACTCATTCCTCGATACGCTTCTGTTGAAAGTAGAGAGCTTTTATTTACCGCCTCTCCTGAGAATGTCTATATGCCGAACTCAGTTTTAGACGAGGTTAATATAATAGAAGGGATTGCTCATTTTACACCGCAATTTTTTGCTCAAACATTAGTGTTATCCTGTTGTCAGCCGGGAGAGGCTGTGAGGATCATTGGCTTTGACCCAGAATCTGATTTCATATTAAAACACCATTTAAAGTTCAAAGATGAGGGAATTGGAAACGATGATGTGATTTTAGGGAGTAATTTTGATGAAGATCTAATTGGGAACCCATACCTGATATTGGGGAGAGAATTTTATCCTAAAAACCAACTAAGCCCAACTGGTTCAGGTATTGACAACACTATATTTATGACTTTGGATACAGTTCGGAAAATCAGCAAAGATTCAGTTTTTAAAGACACATTATGGAAAAAGAAAGACCCTGCCGATTATATTTCTGCTATTTTAGTTAAGCTGAAAGATGGCGTTGATCCTTTAGATATTCAAGAATACGTAAACGAAGAAATTAAGGATGCTAAGGTTGTTTTAACAGGAGAGACAATTTTTAATATGCAACAACAAATTAAAACGGTTATGTTAATAGTAATAATTTTATGGGTTGGTTGTTTGGCGATAAGTATTTTATCCTTATTTGCTCGGTTTAATGCTATAGTTAACTCGCGAAAAAAAGAAATCGGCTTGCTTAGAGCCTTAGGCGTCAAAAAAAATTCCGTGTTCATACAGATTATAGGCGAGTGCTCTATTGTGGCGTTAATCGGGGGCTTTTTCGGCTCCCTTTTAGCAACACTATTTATGGGTGAGGTGGTGAATATCTTAAAAGATATCTTTTTAATGTCTCCCTCTGTATGGAATTTAAAAATTGCAATAATAAGTATATTAGTTGGTTGTTTTCTTTCACTAAGTATAGGCATCATTTCTTCTTTCTATCCAGCTAGAAAGAGTGCAAATCTTGACCCGCAAGAGGCAATTATACAAGGAAGCTTATAGATTATGGAAATTTGTAAATTAGAAGGTGTTAGTAAAAGCTTTACGATGGGAGAAAAAATCACGCCGCTTATAGATATAAATTTACAGGTCATGGCCGGTGATTTTATAGCTATAGAGGGCAGTTCAGGAACAGGGAAAAGTACGCTTTTATATGTGCTTGGTACCTTATTAAAAGCAGATAGCGGTAAATATTTAATAGAAGGAAAAGATCCTTATTCATTTACAGATAGTCAGGTATCGGAACTGCGAGCAAAAAAAATAGGCTTTTTATTTCAAGAGACAAACTTGATACAAGCCCTATCTATCAAACAAAATATAGAATTTATTAGTAAAGAACAAAAAGTACCGGATAAGGAGGTCGAAGAACTGCTGGCTGAATTCGGCCTTAGTGATCGGAAAGACTTTTTGCCCTTCCAACTTTCCGGCGGACAGCGAAGAAGAGCGGGGGCTGTTAGAAGTTTAATCCACAAACCTATGCTGATATTAGCGGATGAACCAAACAATGACTTAGATGACCATTGGTCAAACGTTATGATTACGCAACTTAAAAAACAAACGGAAAGAGGAGCTGCTGTGATTATGGTTTCACACAACGATATAAGCAAATACGCTGACCGCCGATACCGTCTGAAAGAGGGCAAACTACAGGAAATTACGAAACATAATGCTGAACAATAAAGAATCATTGAAATGACTAGTGTAAAGGAGATGACTACACCGCAACTTGTACCCCATTCGTGATTTTTTAAAAATAATACTTGTCATAACCGTAAAAAAAAGCTATGATGCTTACCATAAAATCCTACTTTGGGGAATTAGCTCAGATGGTAGAGCGATTGGTTCGCAATCAATAGGTCAGGGGTTCGATTCCCCTATTCTCCATGTATTTCTTCCTTGTCCTATACTGTCAGCCAGCGTAAATAATGAGCATTAAAATATAAAGAGGTATATACTCATGAATACAGCATTACAGCTTTTAATAGATCGCGGATTTTTTCAGCAGTGTACTAATCTTGAAGGGCTTTCCGCTTTGATGGATAAACAGTCCATTGCGTTTTATGTGGGTACGGATCCTACCGGCGGCAGTTTACACATAGGGCATTTGATACCTCAGTTTGCGCTCAGGCATTTACGCGAGGCGGGGCATACCGGTGTTACATTGATCGGCGGAGGTACCGGAAGGATAGGGGACCCTTCGGGGAAAACCGAAATGCGGAAAATGCTTTCGTATGAGCAGCTTGATGAAAATGTCGAAAAAATAACAGCGCAACTCGATCGGTTTATTGGATTTGACGGAAAAACAGCTTTTCCTGAAAACAACAAGCATTGGCTTGCCGATCTGAATTATATCGACTTTCTTAGAGACATCGGTTCCTGCTTTTCGGTTAACAGGATGCTTTCCTTTGAAGCATACAAAATACGTATGGAAACGGGGCTTTCTTTTTTGGAATTCAACTATCAGCTTTTGCAAAGCTATGATTTTCTCATGCTGCACCAAAAGCATAACTGCGTACTACAGATAGGCGGTGATGACCAATGGGGAAATATTGTTGCCGGCGTTGATTTGATTCGCCGAAAAACGGGCAATGAGGTATTTGGGCTTACTTTCCCGCTGATAACCCGCAGCGATGGTAAAAAGATGGGTAAAACCGAAAAAGGTGCTATCTTTTTGGACAAAGAGCTTACCCCTGTGTTTGATTTCTTTCAATATTGGCGCAATGTTGATGATGCTGATGTGCGGAAATTCATGCTTTTGTTTACTTTTTTACCGATAGCTGAAATTGATACCCTTTGTGCTGGTAATATAAACGAAGCCAAAGAACGGCTCGCATGGGAAGTTACCAAAGAGATACACGGCAAAGATGCCGCGGATGCTGCTTTAGCCGGTGCCAAAGCAGCATTTAGCGGAGGTGCTCATATAGAAGCCATACCCTCAGTGAATGTGCCGCTTTCATCATTTAAACAGGGTATCCCTGCCATAGACTTGTTTACGTTGAGCGGGCTTTGTGGAACTAAAAGCGACGCACGCCGGCTTATTGAACAAAAAGGAGCGCTGGTTGCAGGCGCTCCTGTTACTGACTTAAAAGCGGTGATTACTGACGCCGCTCTTGATGATTCCGGGGCGCTCATCCTGAGAGCAGGTAAAAAGCGGTTCGTCCGTGTCGTTACTGAGTAGCTGTAAAACGTACCTTTTTGCGGCTTGATCACGCCTTAGGCTTGATAATATCAAAACCGCAGAAGGGAACTAATGCCGGCGGTACGGTGATACTGCCGTCTTTTTGCTGGTAATTTTCGATAATTGCTACAAGTGCGCGGGAAACAGCAATGGCGGTTCCGTTCAGCATGTGCACATATTTGTTTTTGCCGTCATCGTCTTTGTAGCGGACGTTTAACCGGCGGGCTTGATAATCTGTGCAGTTTGACGTCGAGGTTACTTCTCCCCATTCACCGCCGTTACGGCCTGGCATCCATGCTTCAAGATCCCATTTACGGTATGCAGGCGCGCCGAGATCACCGGTGCAGGTGTCAACAACACGGAACGGCAGTCCGAGCCCTACAAAAATTTCCTCTTCTATTAAACGAAGCTTTTCGTGGAGGGCGTCTGATTGTTCGGGAGTACAATATACAAACATTTCCAGTTTGGTGAATTGATGCACTCGATACAGCCCTTTTGAAAATTGGCCTGCCGCCCCTGCTTCGCGGCGGAAACAATGAGAAAGCCCGCAGTACATGAGTGGAAGTGCAGCTTTATCGAGGATCTCGTTCGCATGGTAGCCGCCCAGCGTGATTTCTGCCGTTGCAACTAAGCACGCGCCTTCATCTTCTATCGTATAAACATTGGATTCACTTCCGCGCGGATTGAAACCGATACCCTGTAGTATCTCTTCTTTTGCAACGTCAGGAGTGATAAACGGGGTAAAGCCGTGCTTGCGTAATACGTTGAGACCGTATAGGATGAGCGCTTGCTCTAAAAATACCGCTTCATTTTTTAAATAGTAGAATTTTACGCCGGAGACTTTGGTCGCAGCTTCAAAATCGATTAAATCAAGTTTTTCACCGAGCTCCACGTGATCGCGTGCTTCAAAATCAAATTGACGAATAGTACCGACTTGTTTTACTTCACAATTATCAGAATCTTCTTTCCCGATAGGAGCTTCGGGATGCGCCATGTTTGGGATTAAGCGGGCAGCGGCTTCTAACGCAATTTCTTTCTCTTTTAAAGCCGCATCGATATGGGCGATTTCATCTTTGATGCGTTTACCGGTTTCAATTAAAGCAGTGCGTTCGGCGGCATTACGGATATTTTTCATTGCAAGTGAATTTTCGTTCCGCTTGGTTTGTAAATTCTGTAAAGCAGTTACCAATTCAGTACGTTCATCAAAAAGGCGCACTACTGCATCTGCATCAGCGTGCATAGCGCGGTTGGTAATGTTTTGTTTTACAGCGTCTAAGTTGTTTTTGATAAATTTATAGTCAAGCATGAGAAGCATTGTATGAACTTATTCTGCTTTGTGCAAGTGCTTATTATTTATTCGTGTGGAGTGTCCAATACTCAACCGCTTTGCGCTGTGGTCGCCGATCGTTGGTATTCCTTTTCGATAATAAGTTACTCAGTCATTCCCATATACTTTGTTTCGTTAAACTCAAGTTTTACGATGGCGTTGCATAAAAACGAGAATTGAAAAGAGCGGTAGTATATGCGAGGCTGAACGTATGAACATTAAATCGGGTATTGTTTTTTCTCAATCGGAGGTATATTGCGATAGCCGTTACGCCGTAAATTTTGATCTAAGTTTAAACAAAGGATGCTTTTAGTCTTAATGGTATGCGGTTTAGGCCCCTCTTTGATTTTCATTTGTAATGTAATTCCATAAGTATCGATTTTATAAAGACTTATGGAATTACTCGTTGGGTATCTCTAAAAATCAAACAAGGTTGTGAGCGGTGCCCTATAGTTTGTATCTCATGGTAGATAAGGTTTGATCTTCACGCAGTACATCAAACCATACTTCTTTCTTGGCTTGTGCGAGTTCGCGGTAAAAATCCCGTATGGTATGTACTTTCTTGTCGTTTATTGCAACGATAACATCGCCTGATTTCAGGCCGATAATAGCCGCCGGTGATTTATGCGTAATATTGGTAACGAGCACTCCTGTTTGATTTTTGCTGAGTTTGAGTTTTTCTTTGATTTCGTCATTCAGGAAATATGGAATAAAACCCGGCCATAACTTTGAAGAGCTATCGACATTCTCTTGCTTCCGCTCTTGGACTTGCACGCTTACTGTCTTTTTTACGCCGTCACGGATAAGGGTGAATTCTGCTGTTTCTCCGCTATGCACATCGCCGATGTCCCGTACCAGCTGATCAACGTTTTTAACCTCTTTTCCGTTTAGTACTGTGATAAAATCGCCGGCTACTATTCCACCTTTATAAGCGGGCGAATCCAGGAAAATACTTGCCGCTAATGCACCGTGTGTTTTTTCTACGTTGAGTGCTGCCAGTAAATCTTCTTCAGCGGCAACAAGCTGTATCCCTACCCATCCATATTTCAGCTTGCCGTCTGAAATAAGAGAATCAATAGCATGTTTTACATTGTTAATTGGTATGGAAAAACCAAGCCCTTGTGATCCTCCACTTGACGATGCAATCCATGTATTAATACCAATGACTTGTCCATAGATATTGACAAGTGGGCCGCCAGAATTTCCTTGATTAATTGCCGCATCTGTTTGAATAAAATCGTTGATGTTGTTTTGAGGGCCTCCTAAGCGTCCTACTGCACTTACCATACCGCTGGTTACCGTAGAGACATAGCCGAGCGGAGAGCCTACTGCAAATACAATGTCACCGACCTCAACAGTATCTGAATCGCCGAGTTTGGCCACTGTAATGTTTTTTTCAGCTGTTTCAAAAGAAACTACCGCGATATCTCTGCGCTGATCGCCACCGATAAGCTTGCCCTCGATTGTTGTGCCATCGTGCAGCTTTACCATGATCTTTTGTGCTGAACCGGTAACGTGCTGGTTGGTTAATACATAATAGGTATTTCCCGTTTTGCGGACGATAATACCTGAGCCTAAGCCTTGCGATTTGTATTCTTGTTCAGGCGGCTCTTTTTTCTTAGAACCATCGTCATTATCTTCATTTTCCTGATTAGGTAAGCCGAAAAAAAACCATGGGAAACCTTCGCGGGAAAAAGGATTGGCTACTTTTTTGATTTCTGTTACCGAAAGTGTTACCACAGACGGCAATATCGCTGATGTAACATGCCGGTTTGCATTTTGCAAGCTTTCAAGTAATGCTGTGGCATCTTTGTTGATTGTGTTTGCCGATGTTGAATCAGCATACACGGTAGTTGCTGATGCAGGGCCTGCCGAACAATACGATGAAAAGAATATGAGCGATGCGCAACATACTGCTGAAAGGGATAGCAGTATTTTTGAGTTATTTTTAAAGAAACGCACGTCTTTACCTCCTTATGAACTTAAAAATAAATTTAAACGTTTGATGTTGAGTGATGTTGCGTAAATTCATCGGTGATAACATTAAATACCATTTATAAACACTAATGGACAGTTTCCTTAGATTTAGATTCGATGTTTACTATTAAGTCATTACTGTCTGAAGACTTAATGGTAAACTCGCGGGGATGGCGAAAAAGTAACCAACTTTTGAGACATCCCCTAGCACAATATAAATCGTTGAGTATATATGCAAGTTACAGATTTGTTACATTATTCTGAGGGCATACTGCCTCTTGATGGGGCTATCCGTGATATTTTATGCAGTTTTATGGACCGAGCATGAAAACAGGCGGGGCTTATAACGGCATTATTCACCTTTTAACGTGCTATCAGCATAAAACACTTCCTGATTAACGCACGGCATATAGATAGCGGATACGGCTTAAAAGGCTCAGGTATGTGTATTATTAATCCGCCTTGGGGCTTTGAGGAAAAAGCAACCGCTATTGTTGCGTATGTGGAGCGTTTGAACCAAATGCCGGAGGTGTAGTGGTGCAGCCAGCAACCGTATTTCTAGCTGAATGCAGTCTTATTGTTGTTGATTTAGCGCCCTCTAAAACCTGAGATTTTTAGAGGGGTTATTCCTGAGGCTAAGGCCGGTGACTTAAGCGGGAAACTACACTGAGGAAAAAGACCGGCTGTCCGTCTTGGTTGCCCCCTGTTTGGAAGGTAAAAGGCACGCTGTCAAACAGCGTATAGCCTATGCCGCCGCCGCATTCCCATAAAAGCGTGCGCTTTTGCTGCCGGTTGCTACCCACGCCGGCATCCGCAAAGGCTGAAATAAAAAAGCCGTTGGTTTGTGCGGTGAGCCGTATAGGATACCACCGGAATTCAGAACTGAAAAAGTGCCGGTCTGTATATTTGGGAGCGGCTTTAAACGCATTGCGTCCGGTAATATGCTGCTGGGGCTTTTCAATTTCGTAGCGGCGCAATGGTTTTGTTTTACCGTATTGCACTGTTCCGCTATGAAAAAACGAATACATAAACGCGATGTCCGCATAGTATAAATGGAAAGAAGCGGGGATATCAGCACCGAGGGTATAATAGTGAAAGCTGTCTTTGGGTATCCAGTGATGGCTGACTGCTGCAGTACCGGTACTTTTAAAAAAACCAAAGTCTGCAAGGAAAAAATCAAGCCGTACACCTGAAGAAAGGCCCGTAACAACCCGTTTTTGCGTTGCGGCAGTAGTATCGGGCTTTTCTTCGGTTATTTCATATTTTGCCCACCGTCCTGCTTGTACCGGAAAACTCACCCGTGTGTTCCCGGCCGTAAAGCCTATTACACTGCTGCCGTATACCACTTGTTCATCCGCCGGTTTGTGCATCGTAAAGGGAAAAAGGTTGTACACAGCAACGGCGTTATAGAAAAATGCGCCGTTATGCAGCGTGAAGCCTACCGATGTATTGACTACCGGTCCATCTTTAACCGAAAAGGAAAAACCTATGTGAGGAAATATACTAAAATCTTCGTGCCGGTAAAACCAGCCGGTTTGAATGGAAAGCGGTAAGCCGTAATAGTGCGGTTCAACTTTAAAGACGGATTGGTGTACGGGAAGATCGGCAATACGGGCTGCGTGATTTTCTTTGGGGGTTCCGCTTTCCGGCTGGCTTACGCCCGTTTCCGGCTGTTCCGTTGCGGCTTCTATTTCTTGTGCGTACAGAGCGCTGCAGGCGGCAAGCAGCAGGACGCCGCCTATGCAAAGCAGTACTCTTGGCAAGGAGTGCCGCGGTATGTAGTATGACGCTGTTTGTTGCATGGCGCTGTGTTCATCTGCGCGTGTTTTCATTATGAGCCTCCTAGACGTATCGAGATAGGAAAGGTACCGATATACGGGGTACCTGCTTGGGATTTGCCCTCTGATGCGGCGGTAATAAGATTTTTGGTGGCATACGTAAGTTTGAGCTTAAAGTCTGCAATAAAAAATTCTGACTGCATAATCCCGATGATCTTTTGGCTTTCTAAACCCTGAATACCGCCCAAGATTTGCAGGTAATCGCTTATTGCTGCATTCTGAAATAAGCCGTATGCCAAGCCTTCTTTGGAATATGCCGCCTCAGCAATGGTGCTCAAGGTAAAGGCGGTAAAAACAAAGCTTTTTGATGCCCCCGCAAGTACGCCCCAATCTGCTATGGTTTGATTGAGGATGTCTACCGGCAGCTGCGCATTGGTATACAGTTTAAACTGATACGGAAGCACTGCTGAAACTTCTGCCGCTGCGGTGAAGGTATAGGCTTTTTTTTGCTGCTCTTCGGTGCGCTCCGGCTGAAAAACCATATCGGTTTCTATACCGGCAGATACTATCGGATGCGAGTAAACGGCCTTTGCCCACAAAGCGTACCATTTCGGCAGCGCCCCGTTATCAGGGGCATCGGAATCGCAAAAACCGCCTGCACTAAAAAGAAATTGCCGTACCGGTATTTCAAGTAAACTATGCCACACCGTGGCCTCCCTTTTTTTACCTGCTTCTTGTGGGATATGCACAAAAAAATAATTTTTCATACTCCCTTCACCGAAGGAAAAGGTGTTTTTCCCTATCGAGAAAAACAGCGTGTCAGTGAAAAATGAATAGTGCAGCTTTCTAAAAAACGGTGTACTGCGCTGCTTTCTGATCAATATACCCGCCTCCAACAAAAAACTATGGGTACCGATGCTGAAATCGAATGTGTAAAAGAGGCTGGCCTGAGTTGTGGACACTATTTCCGGCGTATGTGCGTGCGAATCTTTTTCTAAAAATACCAATGTGCTTTGCATATCAAAACTGGCCTCACATGCGCATACTGAAGCCAAGGTAAGAAAGCACAATACTGCTATGCTTGTTTTGAACATGCTCATGGGAGTAACGCCTCTATTTTTTGACTGAGTGCCTTCATATGAGAATAATGAAATAATGCTGCAGGTACCTCCGCCGGTTTTATCCATTCGGTAATCCACGAGGTGCTCGTATCCTTTTTAAAAAGCACATCATAAACGTCAATTTGCCGGAAATAATCGTATCCATCAACGGTACCGCGGTGATATACGAGTTTCCGCACTGGATTTTTTTTGGCGTCGGTAAAGGTGAGTTCAAACGCGCCGGCAGCGTTTTTTTGAAAAAGGATGTATTTGTAAGCAGGTTGGACTGTTTTGCGCTCAAGGGTCAATACGTCGGCTTCCGACTCGATAACGGCGTACTCGTTTTCAAAATCGGTTTTCAGCAAGTCCTGCACTTCGAATTCTTCTACCTTGTACGACCCGGAAACCTTTAAGGGGCTTTTCAGTTTGTTCGTCAAAAGCCAGTAGCCTTTGCATAGGTGCCGTTTACACGTAAAAAAACTTCATAGTCGGCACGTTGCACGTACGTTTCGCCGGTCAATGGGGCGGAATAGATACAAATGCAACATAGAACCGGCAGTACATACGAAATAGTAGCATGATGTCTCATAATGTTCTCCCTTAATTATAATGAATGAGCTGTACCGTGCTGTGTTTGTTGATGGTGTAGATTGGGTACAGTACCGAAATAATGCCGGTGAAGAAAATAAACAGCTGCGTACGGCATACGGATTGCAGTGTAATGTAAAAATTGAGGCGGTAGCCCCTACTGTAACCCGGCGGTACCATCGTAATGTCAAAGGTATCGGTAAACACATTGCCTAAGTGGGCGAGCAGCGTACCGCCTACAATCCCGGCGAGGCTCAGGATACAAACTTCAAGTACAAGCATGTACATAATGGAAGATTTTTTAAGTCCGATGGCCTCCATGGTGCCGAATTCGGCGATCCGCTCCATAAAACTTGCCGACAAGCTCTGCGTTAAGGCCACAAAAATGAGGATACATAAAATGGCGCTGATCACCGAAAACTGTGTATTGAATAACCCGCTGATTTGCTCCCATGAAGGGTGCAGTTCCTTCCAATTTTGGGTTTCAAAGTGTAGGTTATGTTCTTTAAAGTAGGAATCGAGCAGGGCTTGCACCTTCGGCATATCGCTGTCTTTTTGCAAGAAAAGGCGGTTATACGAAGCGCAGTCTTCTAATTCAAAGAACTCAATGACGGCACTGCGGGAAGCAATCACGAGCCCTGCGTCATTTTGAGGTACGCCGGTGTCAAGCCAGCCGCTTACCGGAAATGAACCGGTTACCACTCCGCTTTGCCCGATGGAAGCCATGATATTCACAAAGGGACTTGCACTGAGGTTTAACTTGAGCGTTTCATATAAGCCTTTACCTACCACCATATCCTGTGAATCTGCAAACACCGGCATTCCCTCGGTTGCGCCCAATGCGTGCGGATTATCATAGCCTGATGCCCAAAAAATAGTAGACTGATCTTCGGTACCGATAATGCCTTGGAAATTCAATACCGAATCATAATTTTTTACTGTTGGTATTGTTTTATACAAGGTTTGTAAATCCTGCAAATCTTTTGTTGATAACAGTTTGCTTTTGCTGTTCGGTGTGTCGCTTGAGCCTTGTATGTTCACACGAATATGGCCTGAATCTGCAATAAAGCCGAGCGCCAATCCTTGTTCGGAATATTCAACAAAACCGCGGTAGAGCAAAATAGCTCCCGATGCAATGGCGATGAGCAAAACCGATAACATACTTCGTTTGGTATGGAATACAATGCTGTCCCATGCGCTTTTGAGTAAAAACATTAGCTTCCTCCATATTGTTTTTCTGTTAACGTGCCTGCTTGCATGGTGTACGCCTTGTCGGCATATTCATTAATAATAGGAGCATGCGAGACAAAAATGCCGATTGCGTTCCGCTCTTTTATGTAGCGGCGCAGATACGCGTACACTTGGTGCGAGCGTTCGGTATCAAGCGATGAAGTGATTTCATCGGCAATGAGGTACTGCGGATTGGTAGAAAGAGCGCGCACCAACGACACCCGTTGCTTTTCACCGCCTGAAAGCTGATCCGGCTTTTTGTAGATCAGCTGCTGTAAATCAAAATACTCAAAAAACGGCAGCAGGGTGTGCGCTATTTCTTTTTTGGATTTCCGTGCAATTTTCAGAGGCAATGCGGCGTTGTCATAAATGCTCTGTGCTTTAATAAGCTCAAAAAATTGAAACACCAAACCGAAATGTTCAAGTCTGAATTGCGCCCGCTCGTTCACGTCTAAGCCGCTTATTTCAGTCTCATCCCAGCGGATAACTCCTGAATCGGGGGTATCAATACCGGTGATCACATTCAAAAAGGTTGATTTTCCGGCCCCTGAGTTGCCGTAAATCCAAATAAGCGAAGTAGGTTCGGCTGCAAAGCAAATGCCTTTATTCACCTCAATCTTTTTTGCTTGTGCGTAGTAGCTTTTATAGACATGTTGCACGATTAATCCTTCCATAGTGCCTCCTTATAAGGTGAATATTCCTTTTTTATAATTATCATATAGGTATAAAAGCACTATATGATTTGGAAAAAGAGCTGCCGCTTTGGCTAAATACTCACGTCCCTTTTGGCTGTTGTATTTTTTCATGTAATACATTGAATACATCATGTAAGCGGTACACTGATCGGCAGGGTTCAGTTCTTCAAGATACGCTTCTTGCGACTCAATAAAGCTATTATAGTTTGTTGTTGTTTTATCAGCGGGGAATATATGCCAGCAGGCAAGCTTGACTAAGGCTTCTGTGTTATCGGGATTCAAGAGCAGCGCTTTGCGGTAGAGTACCGGCAGGGCGGCAGCAATACCGTTGACTTGATCTTGCAGTGCTAATTTGGTGTAAAGGTAATCGGCATATCGCAGGTACAGAGCTGAAACTTGTACATTCGTGAGCTTTGCCTCTTTGCGGTGCTGGACTGTCTGATTAAAAAAAGTAAGTACCTGCTCGTCTATTGCAGCAAGGTATTTTTTGCACTGCCGGTCTCCGCCATACAGATACAGTACTGATATGAGTTTGGCGTACGCAAGGTAGCGCATCAGCTGTTCTCCGTCGGTATCCGATGCGCTTAACGCTGCATGGGCTTGCTCAAAGCTGGTAAAAAGCCGCCGCCGGTCTATGGTAGTACTCCGATAGTATTGTTCAAGCTGCGCTTCACATTCGTCAATGCTCAAAGGTTCAAAGGAGCTGTTCGAAGGGGCAGCGTCCGCTTGCTGCTGCGAAGCTGTCAGTGCAGCGGTTTCGGGCGTTTGAGCAGCGGCTTGTACTATGCTTGCAGCAAAAAACAGCGCAAGCGCATACGTCAATAGGGTAAGTTTTCTTTTGAAAACTTGACGGTTAAGTTGAGCGGCGCTATTGAAGACGCTCAACTTATACCTTCCTTAAAATCCAGTAGTTAAAGAAATAGCAATGTTGTAGTTTGTGTATTAGACCTGTTCAGAAACTGAAGTTTCCGAACAGGTCTATTGTGTTATAACTATATTATAGAAAGCGGTCGGTAAAGCGTCAGTGACAACTATCACAGCTGCCTATGATAATTGTCATTCGTAAATATGGGGCTCATCTTTATTATCATCAACATTTTTTATTACTTAGGGGGAGGGACTATTACGGCAGATTGCTTTTCATATTAACCGGAACGTTTTGAACTTTAAACCCATTCTTGTTGATAAGTTTTTTCATATATATAAAAGACATTAGAACAATCGAAATTCATCTATGAAAATAATGTGCTCAGAACCATAACAAATGCTATAAATAATATTGAGAAAACGCATGTATGTTCAGCTGCGGATCATATTGCAATATTTTCAAATAATAGTGCATATTCTTGTTATAATTTATTACCTGCAGAATATAAAATTTGTGATGATCTTTCTGTGATAGATATGAATGCATTGGACGAAAAATTAAAAGAGCATAAAGAGAAACCTCTTATCAATAAATTTCCAAAAGAATACTACAAAATAAAATTTTTTGTCGATTATTGGCAAAAAAACTTCTCTTATAATGAATTGTTTAATAAAAATCAACTACTTAATAATTTATATGAAAGATATAAAATAAAAGTACTACCTGATGATATAATTTTTATTTATGACAGCAATTTTTCTCCATCCTTTTTTGCTCCTATCGTATTAGTAAGGGGATATGGGAATTTTGATCTAAGTTTAAACAGATGTACCCTTTTAAAAATTTAATAAGCAGTATAGGATAATAGACCTGTTCGATAACTCTGTTGTCGAACAGGTCGTCGAGTTCTAAATCGTGCAAATAGCACGATTTAGAACATCGCATTTCAAGGTAGCCTGTTCTGAAACTGAAGTTTCCGAACAGGTCTAATAGCAGGTTTAATATAATGAAGACCTTTGTAATTATTTGGATCGGACAATGTATTTCCATGTTAGGTTCAGGGCTCTCCGCGTTCGGACTTGGAATATGGATTTTTCAAAAAACGGGAAGCGCTGCCTCTTTTGCAATGAGTGCGGTATGTACGGTCTTACCTGCATTATTGTTTGCACCTTTGACCGGTTCAATAGCAGACAGAAAAAGCAGAAAAGCCGTTATCATCTGTACCGACACCATCGATGCAGTCTTAAAACTGATTATCGTATTCTTGCTGATATTTGAAAAGTTGGAAATATGGATGGTCTATCCCTTGGTTTTTCTATCGGGAACCTTAGGCAATTTCCAAAGTCCGGCATTTAATGCTTCTATTCCCCTGCTTGTCCCTTCAAAGCATTTAACAAAGGCGAACGGCTTAATGCAATTTTCTAATGCGGTACAAAATTTACTCAGTCCCGTTTTAGCAGGTTTTTTATATCCGCTGATGAAGCTGAACGGCTTATTTATAATCGATTTTATAACCTTCTTCTTTGCTTTTTTTACGATAGCTGCCGTAAAAATTCCTCAACCGGAAATCGCAAAAGCACAAGGGTCTCTATTTAAGATCGCCTTTCAAGATACAACATACGCCTATACTTACCTTAAACAAAAAACAGGATTTATTTCGGTGGTTGTTTTTTTCGGGGTACTTAATTTTATTGTGAATATTTCAATGATCTTAATCGGGCCTTTGGTTATGAGCACGTACAACGCTCAAATATACGGAAGGGTTGAGGCTTTAATCGGTCTTGCAATGCTGATAGGAGGGCTATGCTCCGGGCTGATACCGAATACCGATGCAAAAATCAAAAGGATGTTTTTAGTTTTAATGGTATGCGGTTTAGGCCCCTTTCTTGCAGGGCTATCTCCACAATGGCTCATGATCGCCTTAGGCTTTTTTATTTTTATGCTCCCTGTGCCCTATGCAAATACCTTATTTATGTCCGTGTTTCAAATGAAAATAGAACCGGCTGTCTTAGGCAGGGTAGGGGCCTTGGTAGGTGCGATCCTAAAAGCCGTTACGCCCATCGCCTATATCTGTGCCGGCTATCTTGCGGACTATATTTTTAACCCGCTGATGCAGCCCGATGGCTTACTGGGGAAGACCTTTGTTGCTGGGGTACTGGGAACAGGGGACGGACGGGGTATAGGCCTTATGTTTATGCTTTCAGGCGTTTTTCTGATACTCGGCTGCGTACTTATGCTGACGAATAAAACGGTAATGAGCATCGAACAGAGGCTGCCTGATTACACAGGCAATACTTAAGGAACACAAAGCCATACTTTCCAATTTTGCTCTTTACGTGGTATAATTAAACCTATATTAGATTCGCTGCTAAATGCGGGATTCCAGCCGATAGTTGCAGTAAATCCGCATAAAACTTTTACAGGAAAGGGGGGTGACAGTTATGAAAAACTCTTATATCCCACCAGCGCAACGGGAGGAGAGAGGGGCGGTCGGTAAACTTTTCCTGAAAGGCGAATAAACGCTTTTCTTTCCGCTACAAACTTATTCTTATCCTCGGGTTATTGATTGCCTTCGCTTCAACTATTGAAGGCTTTATTATCATCCAAACAGCGCGCAAAGCCGTAATGGAAAAAATTGAAGCGCATCTGATTGACAAGGCAACTGATACGGCAGAAATTATTGACGGGCGCGTTACTGCAATGTTTCAATTCTTAGAAGGAAAAAACGGCGGCTACCATCGAAGAGATTGTCCGCACGATTAAGCAGCTGAATAACAGCATCGAAACGCAGGCGGCAAGCGTGGCGCAGTCTTTGTCTTCTGTAGAACAAATTGTTGCCAACATCGCTTCCATCGGGCAAACGCTCGATAAAACCGATGAAGCCTCTGGATATTTTATGCGTTTATGTTGAGCTTATAGCAAAGATTTGTTATGCTCGTGACAATCTTATGTGATGGCGTGATGTATATGTTGAGTTACTGTCATAGTTTTCATGCAGGGAATCAAGCTGATGTATTTAAACATGCACTGCTGTTTGCATTCTTATCGATGTATACCGCGAAAGCCAAGCCCTTTACTGCTTTTGATGTTCATGCGGGGCAGGGTGTGTACTGTCTTACGGATGGACAGAGCATAAAAACAGGGGAGGCTTATAACGGTATTCTGCACCTTTTAACGTGCTATCAGCATAAAACACTTCCCGAGCCGCTGCCTGAGGATTTTGAACGATACCTTGCGTTTTGTAAAAGGAACTATGAAGAGCAGGGGGTATACTACGGTTCTTCTGCATTGATGTATTCATTTTTAGACGAAAGGTCTCAGTTGGTTGCATCCGAGCTGCACCCTACAGCAGCTGAAGAGCTAAAACGCCGGTATAAGAGCGTAAAAAATGTACATGTGCATAAGCGGGATGGCTATGAAGCTGTTTTAGCCTTATCACCACCCCAGCCTATCAGAGGGTTCGCTTTTTTTGACCCAAGTTATGAACTCGATTCCGATTACATAAATATAATTGAAACGGTAAAAAGTTTGCATACCCATTGGCACGCGGGAAGTTTTATTATTTGGTATCCAATAGTAGAGCGTAAAACTGCAAAAACGGCAGCTTTAAAACGCGGGGTTGCTTGTCTCAATAGCACTGATATGCTGGTACTTGAAGTATCCCATACCATTAACGCACAGCATATAGATAGCGGATACGGCTTAAGAGGCTCAGGTATGTGTATTATTAATCCGCCTTGGGGCTTTGAGGAAAAAGCAACTGCTATTGCTGCGTATGTGGAGCGTTTGAACCAAATGCCGGAGGTGTAGCGGTGCAGCCGGCAACCGTATTTCTAGCTGAATGTAGTCTTATTGCTATATTTTGTATGATTTTTGCCTATTCAACGGCTGTTTCTGTGGTGGTTTTTCATTATACAATGCTGCTATTTTCTTTTTCTCTTTGGATAAAGATGGTTAGAAATAAGAAAATGGTACATTTGTATCTTATCTTTTTTATTGGAGTCAGTACTTTTTTTGATAAAAGCATTGTCTTTTTTGTACCTCTTGTACTCATTACCGCTATGGAATATTGGTATGAAGGTATACTGCAGCTGAAAGATACGGCGCATATGCTGATTATGCCTATTGCGGCTTTTCTCTTGCTGGTATACAGCGTCATTTTGCACGGTAACCTGATTTTTTTTATGTTTACGCTCATTGTCTTTTTTTATACCGGCATGAAAGTGTATTATCGGTTTCATGCGCAACAGTTGATATTGTTACAGGATAATTTATCTGAATATCGATTAATGAATAAAAAACGGCGACAGCAGTTACAAAATGATATGGTAAAAAATACGGAAGTAGCTATTTTAGAAGAACGTAACCGTATTTCAGTTGAATTACATAACTCAATAGGTCATACTATAAGCGCAGGGATCCTGCAATTACATGCCTTGCAGTATATTACGCATGATGAAGCTACGCAGCATAAACTTGCTCTTTTGCAGCATTCTTTAGAACAAGGAATGGTTGAAATACGGGAATGCTTGCACAATATGCATAATGAGTCTTTTCATTTAGAATATGCCTTACAGGAGCTCATTCAAAAAATGCCGCTGTTGATAGCATTAACGTATAATATCGATACGCTTCCTTATTTATTAAAACATGATATTTTTTCAATTATAAAAGAATGTATGACCAATACCGTTAAATACAGCGGTGCAAGTACAATGGCCATTACCATGACGGAACATCCTTTCTTTTATTCAATTACTGTGCAGGATAACGGCATTGGCTGTGATGCAGCAGAGGCTAAAAATCATGGTATCGGATTGATTGTCATGGAAGAAACGATAAAAAAGTATGGCGGCAGTATTCGGTTTTATTCAGATAGCGGCTTTAAAATTCATATTATATTTCCAAAAGGAGGTGTGCCCTGTGAAAGTAGTCATAGTTGATGATGATCCTTTAGTCGTTGCCTCGTTGCAAACGATAATGGCTGCACATGGTATGACGGTGGTTGGCACCGGCAGCGACGGTAGTGAGGCAAAGCCGCTCTTTGAACGGTATACGCCGGATGTATTGCTTATGGATATACGGATGAAACAGGTCAATGGTATTGATGCTGCGGGCGAGATTCTAAAAAACCATGCAGATGCAAAAATTTTATTACTTACCACTTTTGATGATGAAGAATATATTGTCCGGGCAATCCATTTCGGCTGTAAGGGGTATATTTTAAAGCAAAATATTCAATCGCTTATTCCGGCAATCAATGCAGTTATGGCCGGCAGTATTGTGTTTGATTCTCAAATAATCAATAAAGTGTCAAAATCAAAGCCTGAACGGAAGCCGTTTACGGATTTAAGCGCCCGTGAAATAGATATATTAGAGTTGTTAGCGGAAGGGTTCAATAATAAGGAAATAGCGGATAAACTTTTACTTAGTCAAGGTACGGTACGTAATTACATCTCTACCATATTAGAGAAACTACACTTACGCGACCGGACACAGCTGCTTGTATATTATTATACGAATAATTGAAAATTTATCGATAAACATGCTGCTTACTGCCATAAATAAAACCGGTGGATCGTGCGGACAAAGGAGAAGCCTCCGAAAAAGAAGAGCGCAATACCCGCCGCAATGCACGGCCATGATCCGCAATAGAGTAAAAGCGTATAGGCAAAAAAGAGGGTGATTAAACTTAATCCCGCTTTTTTATACTCGGCAATATTGCGTAATATACCGGTAAGTAAAAAAGAGATAATACTGAGTAAACAAATAATACCGTTAAACCAATAGAGCAGCGCTGTATAGTAATGCGAAAATGAAGCAAATGAACTGGTTATTACTATATTAATCGGCACTATGTGTATGAGCGAAAAAGAAATAAAACAAAGGAGGAATATAATAGCAAGCGTTTCTTGTGTAAATGTTTTATAAGCAAAGAGGCTTGCAACAAATAAAGAAAGAAAGGCAAAAAACCGCGCAAAAAGGATAGCTCGTGCGATGAACAATGTCCAGGTACTGAGAGCCGCATGGGCATTAAACAGGGGGAAAAGTAATTTTAAAGCTTCAAAAGCAATTCCAAATATGAAAAGTGAAAAAAAGGATATTTCAAAAGCATGTGTTTTTTCAAAAATAAGGTACATATAGATAAGCAGTATAGCAGCTATAACCGGAAACGCCAGGGTACCGGTTATAACAGCAAGTCTATTGTATGTTAGTAGATGCCATTGGGGAAAACATTCGTATAGAGGTTTGTGCGGAGTAGCAATGTTGTGCAGCATATTATGCCGTATCAAAAACACAATGGAACCGGTTCCTACAATACACAACGTACTTGTTATAATAATACCTAAAATTAAAAACTTATTCCGTCCAGCAATAGTCAAGAGTATGTCCTAATTGAGTAACACTTTGGCGCTATGCCAACTTAATGTAGCGCATTTTATCCGTGCGGGCATGTCTGCAAAATAACCTAGAATTTGTGCATCAAGCAGTTTTTCTTGCTCTTCTTCGGAAAGAGGTTCTTTGGCCATCATTTTGAAAAAAAGGTCGATATATTGACGCGCTTCTTCTACGGTTTTCCCCTTAATCAATTCAATGAGCATGTTTGTTGATGCGGTGGATACCGCACAGCCGTTTCCCATAAATGACATATCTTCCACAATGCCATTGTTTTGTTTTATTAGCAGTGTTAAATCGTCTCCACAGGTTGGATTATGCCCGCGTTCAGCCCCCGTTGCATCATCGAGCGTATGCCGGTGCTCTGTTTGCCGGGAGTATTCTAGTAAGGTTTGTTGATATACTGATTCAATACTCATGTGTACCTCTTATTGCTTAAAAACATCGTGCACTTTCATCAGTGCTTGTACTAATGCATCGATATCTTCAACTGTATTATAAATGCCTAAACTTGCTCTGCAGCACGAGCCTATTCCCATATAGTCCATAAGCGGCTGGGTACAGTGATGTCCACTGCGTACCATAACGCCCTGCTCATCTAAGATATAGGCGGTATCGTGGGAATGCACGTTTTTAACATTGAATGCGGCAATTGGTACCCGCTCATGGGCACCCGTGTGGTAAAGATCGATAAATTCCAAACTCTGCAAGGCTTTTAACAAGTATTCATCTAATTGGTTAAGATAGGATTGCCAAGCAGGCCAGCCGATTTCTTCTATAAAATCAATACTGAGTTTGAGTGAGTGGATCGCAGCGGTATCAAGCGTGCCGCCTTCGTATTTTTGATGGTCTTTTTTGTATTCGGTTTTTTGTTCGCTTACGTAGTCAATCATGCTGCCGCCGTACAGAAACGGGGGCATTTTTTCAAGTAAGGCGGATTTTATATAAAGGACGCCGGCGCCGAATTCTGCGTATAGCTTATGGCCGGAAAATACGAGAAAATCACAATCCCATGCAGCCGCTTTATGCGGAAAATGGGTGATGGATTGTGCCGCATCGATGAGCGCCACAGCGCCTACCGCATGGGCTTCGGCAATGATTTTTACAATAGGGTTGACAACGCCGGTAGTATTTACCGCCGCTGAAACGGCAACTATTTTGGTATGGCCGGTAAGTTTGGCTTTAAAATCATTAAAATCGAAATTGCCCTGTTCGTCACAATAGACGTATTTTAGGGTAGCTCCTGTTTTCTGCGCAACGTATTGCCACGTTACCAAGTTGGCATGGTGATTTGCAATCGAAATAAGTATTTCATCCCCCTGATGAAGCGTTTCAAGCCCGTAGCAATACGCAACAATATTCAAAGCTTCGGTAGCATTTTTTGTGAATACAACAGTCCCCTGTTCATCGCCGCCGATAAAAGCATGTACTTTCTTTCTTGCTTCTTCAATCAATGCCGATGATTCCATCGCAAGTGCATGAGAGCCGCGTCCTGCATTCCCATTGTGTTGTAAGTAATAGGCTTGCACGCCGGTAAGTACTGATGTCGGACGCTGTGCCGTAGCTGCTGCATCAAGATAATGAATAGGTCTATTTTGTAAAAGTGAAAACAAATGTTTATACATGTTTCCTCCCCGCTTATTCGTGCGGAGGGTTTAATACCCCGACGCTTCTAGCGTCGTAACAAAGGGTATTAAAGCCCGACTTCCTGTCAAGCCGGCGTACCGCCGGCTTGCCTGTCAAGTTTCCTTACAGGAAACTTGCGTACCGATTGAGAACACACAGTGCGAAACATTGAGCACTGTGTCCCGACGCTTCTAGCGTCGGGGTTGTTGATTTTCTCATGCATAATATGACTATAAACGAGTGGTAAAAAAGTATCAATAGCAGACGGGGAGTGGGGTTGCGCAACTGCATCACTCATTGTGATATAGTTGCGCTGTTCAATTCTTTGACAACTATTACCTATACTTTTATATCTTCTTATATGTAAGGAAGAATACTACGCTGAAACTAACTGCTTATATTCCATAATTGCAACTTCCTGCCCTGATGTAAAACAAGTATCTGCACGATTGTAAATATCTTGTGCTATCTGTTCGTCAAGGTAATATTCTCCGCAGTCGTCGCAAATTTTTGCTGGAACATTACGGAAAATAACGGTTGCATTACCACGAGTAAGTACAACTTGTGTAACACCTTCTTGCATCTTTCCAAACTTGCAAATAGGGCATTTCATATCAATTCCTCCTCTTTATGAAATCAGAAGTCTATAGCTGTGTATCGGGTTCATAAACGGTGATAATATATTCCATATCATCATTTTGATCATAAGCCGAAACAACATGAATCGGCCTATTATTATCATATCCAAGAATAAGCCTACTGGGGTATGGAGTATCATCAGGATATTCTTTTATTACCATACCATTTTTTATGACATCTTTTATCGTATTAGGCGAAATACTACGTTCTGCCATACGCTTAAAAACATGTTCAGAAAAGAAATATGCCACAAATAACCGCCTATTTTTTTATTCAAAGCATTATAGCATATTTTAGACTTCCTCCATAGAAAGTTATATACTTTTTTATAAACACATCAGAGATGTGTCATTCTAACTGGCGGCGGAACTTGCTTTTGTGTCTTTGCCGGCGCGCAAAGCAGTGCAAAGTTGATACGAAAGTTGCGCAAATCTACACTTGTCGCGATATATTTACCCGTCTTATGCCTTGAATGTTTGCCGTTACGGCAGCAGCTCCTTTCGGTATTTATTTATTGTTCTTCGGGCAATCTTGATGCCGTGTTCATTTTGGAGCAATTCAGAAAGTTTTTGATCCGATATTTTTTGGGAATGAGTAGAGAGCAGCTGCTGTAATAAGAGCTTTACTGCTTGTTTCGTGTACGTTCTCTCTGATTCAGATTCCACTGTTTGGGCAGCGGAGGTAAAAAAGAATTTGATCTCAAAAATACCCCACACGCATTGTATATATTTATTACTTACCGCACGGGAGACGGTAGATTCGTGTACATCGATTGTTTGAGCAATATATTGTTGAGTGAGTGGTACAAGGTGCTGCACATTGCCAGTAATGAAGAATCGTTCTTGCGCTTTTATAATCTGCTTTAATACTGCAAGGATTGTTTTTTCGCGATTGTTTAAGCTGCCGATAAAGACCTTTGCTTTTTGTAGTTGGGGTTTAATATATTCTTGTACGGATTTGTCTTGTTTGTGCTCTCCTACAAGAGAAAGAATTTCTTGCGAGATATGTACCGGCGGTAAATAAACATTATTCATGCGTATGATAAACGTTTGGTTTTGTCTTTCAATAAAGGCGGTAGGAATTATGTAATCTATTTTGGAATCCGAAGCACTATATGCGCGGCCCGGAAAGGGATTGAGTGTTCTAATAATATACAGTATCTGCGCTGCTTGTTCTTGTGTGATTTTATAGGGGATGGCCGCGTTTTTGTTGATTTTTTGTACGAGCAGATAAGTACGTACGTTCTCTAAATATGAAAAGTGATGTTCTAAAATATCAATCGTATATGTATAGATAGGTTCTGTTTTCAATTTATCGGCAAAGCGTATTTTAGCTTGTACCACGAGTGATTCTGCACTATTTTTTGTTGCGCAGCCTATCGGCTCTAGCTGCTGTACAATTTTCAGTGCTTGGGTGATATAGTGAGGCTTAGAGCGCAGCTGCGTTTCAGAGGCAAACAATTCGTGCAGCGGCACGATATGAAAGCCATTGGTATCCAGATTTTGAATGATGCGCTCCGAACACGCCGCGATAGTAGCGGGTAGTGGCTCTAAACGGATTTGTTCCAGCAGGTGCATCTGTAAGGTATCGATGCGCGATTCTGGGATGTTTTCTATGAATGACTGAAATGCATCGCTATCTTCTGTGCTTTTATGAGAACGGGCGGGTGTCTGATTGTCGAAGTATGTTGGTGCGGCGCGGGGCGTTTTTGAAGAAAGAGACTGCCGGCTGCGTTTTGAATCGGCAAGCTCCAATGCAGGATTTTCCTCTACCTCGCGTATAATCTTTTGGTATAGGTCTGTTTCAGGCATAGCAAGTAATTCAAGGCCTTGAATCTGAGTTTGTGTCATCTTTTGTACGAGTTGTTGACCTATCGATTGATTCATTTGAAGCATACCTAACCTCTCTTGTTTTAAACGCTCGCTATAAGTAAACCTGGTGGGACAACGTAGTTATCGCACCAGGTCTAGTATATACCAAGAAAGCAGCCTTTGAAACATTGTATGGTTTTATGTTGTAACCTTTTATGATAGGATAGTAATAGGTACTCAATAGGTACCGGCTGATGCGGGAGGGCGAAAATAGCTTGTAGGACTTTTGGTTTTAAAAGGAGGGTAACATGTTATGTACGAATAAGATACGATTATTGTGCTATAGCTTTTGCTTTATGCTCACAGTAGGTCTTATAGCGGATACAAAGGCTGCCGTTTCAAGTAGGATTATTTTTATTAATACTGCTTTGCGGTATAGTGGAGCGCCGTATAAATTCGCGGGAAGTTCTGCAAGTGGTATGGATTGTTCCGGCTTGGTATACCGTAGCGCGTTAACTGCGCTGGAACTGAAACTTGCTAGGCGCTCCGATGCCATTGCAAGCCATGCGACTACCATCGAGGATGAGCAAGTATTGCCAGGTGATTTGCTTTTTTTTAAAACAGTGTCTGCCCGTATTTCTCACGTAGGAATTTATCTTGGAGCTGGAAAATTTTTACATGCTGTTTCCGATGGGCCTGCTACCGGTGTTATCGTTTCAAAAATACAAGAATCATACTGGAAGAAAAACTATGATCATGCCGGCCGCATTCTCGTCCCTGAATCTATTTTTAATACCGAGAAGCAAGGAGTATCTGTTATGCTGCGTACCAGTGAAAATTCATCTTTACATCCTGATATAAAAATGCCATAATCCAACCTTATTATTACTTCGTATTACGTAAGGATTAAAAATGAAAAAATACGCTACTCTTTTATTGATTGCGGTATTAGTACTGATACATACTGCCTGTGCTTCTTCCGCTCATGTGAAAATAACCGACACGAACTATGTGGATCTTACGATAACGTTACTTCCTTCGGGAACGCTCGAGAATACAGTGAAAAAGCTTGCTTCTGGTTCAGGGGCGTCTTCTGTTTTTCAGGAGAAAGAGATCCGAAAATCTTTTGAGGCGCAAAAAATTATTGTACAAAACTTGCAGCTTACTGGGTTTTGCGGTTTAAAATTAAGCTGTTCTATACCGGGTAATCATCAGCTGTTAAAAAAACTGGTTTACCATGAACCTGCTAAAAAAACAGTGGCACTGCGGGTGAGCCCGCATACGGTACAGCAATTACTTGCCCTAATCCCTGAAGAAAATCGCGATTTTGTTGATATCCTCATGGCGCCTCTAGTAACAGGCGAAAAAATAAGCGTAGAGGAATATAGGGAAACTATTGGCACGATATATGGGCCGAAGATGGTCACTGGCTTAGATCAATCTATTTTTACTATAGTATTGGAAAGCCCGTATCAAGTACAAATCTGTTCGGTAAAACCCATTGGAAAAATAGCAGAGCAAACACAGAGTAAGGTAACAGTTGGAATACCGCTTATTGAGTTGCTCTGCATGACGGATACCCTTACGATTGATGTGCAAGGGCGTTAGCAGAATAAATATATTACAAGAAGACAGCTCTAAAAACCTTGGTGGATTTTTAGAGACTTGCAAGAATAAGGCGGTCTTATATGAAACTATATAGTAAATGGCAATGTGTGGTGTCGGTAGCTTGTGCGGCAGTAGGGTGCGGTATACTTTTTTATCATATTGGATTTTATTTGGGGAAAGGAGATTGCGCTGCAGCCGAAGCACAGGATACCGTAGTGCGTGATTCGGAGCAGCAAGTACAAAGAGAGCGCAAGCCTATCAATGAACCTGTTGTATCGGTACAAGAAACGGCAACTCATTACACTACCGAAGAAAAACAGAATATTTTAGTGTACGAACGGACTAATGAAGCGGTAGTAAATATTACCACCGAGGTTGTTGGGGTAAATTGGTTTTTGGAGCCGGTTCCTTTGGAAGGTGGTTCCGGTTCTGGTTCTATCATTGATGATCAAGGATATATTTTAACTAATACACATGTAGTTGAAGGAGCGTCAAAGATATTTGTTTCTCTTTCTGACGGGAGCCAGTACAGAGCAGATGTGATAGGACTTGACCGTGAGAACGATTTGGCAGTACTTAAATTTGAACCGCCTGCGCATACGCGGCTCAGTACCATTCAATTCGGTAATTCAGACGGCTTAAAAGTGGGACAGCGTGTATTGGCCATCGGTAATCCATTTGGGCTAACGCGTACGTTGACCGTTGGGATCGTATCTGCTTTGGGGCGTCCTATTCAAAACGATAAAAATATCATTATAAAGAATATGATCCAAACGGATACTGCTATCAACCCGGGAAATTCAGGCGGGCCGCTTTTGGATTCAGAAGGCAGAATGATAGGCATTAATACGATGATTTATTCTACCTCAGGGAGTTCAGCAGGAGTAGGCTTTGCAGTGCCGATTAATACGGCAAAAAGGGTAGTAGCTGAGCTTATTAAGTATGGTAAGGTGCGGCGTGCTGCAATAGATGCGGAACTTGTACAGCTGAATGCTTCAATTGCGCGGTACGCTGATTTGGCGGTGAGCAAAGGGCTGCTCGTTTCTGTGGTAAAAAAAGGGAGCAATGCTGAAAGAGCTGGTTTACGGGGCGGCGCAAATGCGGTTCGGTATGGAACCGGCCGTCGCGCATCGGTGCTGTATCTTGGTGGTGATATTATTACTGAAATAGAAGGACAGGCAATTAATAATTTAGCTGATTATTACGCAATACTTGAAGATAAAAAAGCGAATGATAAGGTTTCAGTGAGTGTATTGCGCGGACGGAAGACGCTAACGGTAGAGGTAACGCTGTCGGAACGGCAAGAGTAGCGTGATGACGAAAAAAAAAGGAGGAGCTGTATCTTTTCGCTGCAGTGAGTGCGGCCATACTCAGCCGAAATGGCTTGGGCGCTGTCCTAGCTGCGGTGAATGGAATACGTTTGAGGAACAGGTTACCGAAGACACTCCACCTATGGGCTTCGGCACAAGAAATGCTGCAGAGCATGGGGCCGAAGCCTATCCCATCCCGTTGGAGAACGTCGCTGCTAACGATGCGGTGCGTATTAGTACCGGTATTGGGGAACTCGATCGAGTGCTTGGTGCTGGAGCTGTTAAGCGTTCAGCTATTTTGATTGGCGGAGAGCCCGGTATCGGTAAATCAACTTTGCTTTTACAAACAGCGGCGGCAAGCGGTCAGCGAACGCTTTATGTCTCTGGAGAAGAATCTGCGGGACAAATTCGCGGACGGGCTGATCGCTTGAATATACCTTTGCATAATATTGAATTATTATGTACTTCATATTTAGAGACTATTGAAAAAAACTTGAATAATATTAATCCTCTCTTTATTATTATCGATTCAATACAAACGCTTTTTTCTCCGCAAGCCGGTACTATACCGGGAACGGTGAATCAGTTAAAATATTGTGCAAATGAATTGGTTATGTGGGTAAAAGAGCACGATGCAGTGCTTGTTTTTACGGCTCATGTTACCAAAGAGGGGAGTATTGCAGGGCCGAAAGTATTGGAGCACCTTGTTGATACGGTTATTTATTTTGAGCACAACGAAGAGGATATCCGTTTTTTGCGTGTTTTGAAAAACCGCTTTGGCTCAGTTGATGAATTAGGTATTTTCAGGATGGAGGAGCATGGCCTTGTTGCGGTGCAGGATCCTACGGCGCTTTTTATGGTGCATCGGCGGGGTGAATTGCCGGCAGGAGCTGCAGCGGTGCCTGTTTTTGAAGGGAGCAGGGTATTTATGGTAGAAATTCAAGCACTTACGGTTCCAACAAAGGGGACGATTAACCGCGTGTTTTCCGATAAAATTGATTCTGCACGAGTAAGTCGCATTGCCGCTGTCTTGGAAAAACGCATCGGGCTCCGGTTTTCTGATCAAGACATGTATATCAATGTAGCGGGTGGCATACGGCTGCGGGATCCTTCGATTGATCTTGCCCTTGCTTTTGCCTTGTATTCTACGCGTACGGATATACCAGTGAAAAAACATGAAGCATTTATTGGTGAGTTGAGTTTGTCAGGGGAGATCCGACCTGTCCGCCGGTTGAAGACGCTATTGAAAACGGCTAAAAGTCTCGGTTTCACTACGTTCTATGTTCCTACTGCTGCAGATAACGAGGATATTGACAGTGAAACCGGCGGTATTGTGCGGGTGGAACAGTTAGTAAAAGCTATTCAAAGTGCGTTTGCTTCCGGATAAGAGGTATTCTCCCGTATTGAGTATTCACACCCGCAGTAATCTTGGCGATACAGCTGTAATTCCTTACTTAAGATAATAGAATCGAGGTAGCCATTTTTCTTTTTGAAATCGCTGGGGAGCCATTGACTTTTGACGGAAGAAAAAGAAGTACCTATTTCGTTTATTTTTTCTGCATTTTTTAATGGACTTAAAGATAATGTTGAACAAAAGAAATCGTGGCCTTGTTTTAAAGCTTCATGCGCAGTCCTACCAATACGAAGGCGATAGCAGCGGAAACACCGCTCCCCTCCTTCTTTGCACTGTTCTAAGCCTTTTGCTATCGTAAGGAATTCTTGATGTTTGTATTCTTTTACCAGGCAGTCAATAGGGTAGGGATAGGCTTTTGAATCATTATACCAGTTGATCAGCCGACGCTGTTCCTCTACGCGGGTATAGTATTCATTTTGCGTATTGATATTAGGATTATAGTAGAACACGGTAATTTTAAAATGAGGTGCCAACCGCTTTAAGACTGCTGAACTACAGGGGGCACAGCAGGAATGAAGGAGCAACTTGGGCGGATGCACAGGGGGAAAACGAGCGGGCAGGTTTGCGATAAGCTCTTCCATGCGTTTTTGGTACTGTGCTTTCATAGTTCATAGTGCCTTAATAGGGTCGTTTCGATGAAGGTGCCGATTTCCATAATGAATGCAGGTAAATCAGCTACCTCTGCTTGCTTTATTCTAAAGGCGATTGCCCCTGGATGGCCGCCTCCTTCTCTTATATGAAAATGTGAAAGCACTGGGTGTAAGTTTATGCCGCGGGCACTTTCGCTTGCACGGATTCGGCAGTGAATTTGGTTTGAACGGGCATCGCAATCGTAATAGGCTGAAATCCCAACACCGTGTACATTTTCTGCAAGGATATTGGTAACGGTTTTGATAATACCAACAAAGCGGGGATAATTGATTGTTTTTAAGAAATACTCTGATTCCTGTTTGGTCAATATCATAGTACCAACTGTTCCCAAACGGAATTCGTGTTTTAAGAGCTCGTGGTATATTTTTTCATCTTCTTCACTCATGGTTTCCAATACTTTGAGCAAAACATCCATTGAATCAATATTTTTGGTGTGTTTCCCGTTGGAGGTTTTTTCCTGTAGTATGCGGTTAAGGTATTGCGAAAAATAAAAGAAACTTTTTTTCTCCCGTTTGCTAACCAGATAATTTCCCATTTTTGCGTCCCCGATCATTCCGGTTAACAATGTGAGGACGAGGTTGCGGGAGAACAGTTCTTCTATAAAATACCGCTCCAAGATATCCGGTCTGTGTAAGAGCTTGTAGCAGGCAAAACAAAGAATTTCACAGGTACTTGAGGCATGCAGCACTAAAGCGTAGTCGTTTTCTCCGCAGTATGCTGCATCAGAGAAAAAATGATGATCTAATTCTACTTTTGGAATGTGCGGATCGGATAAAAAGGTATAGATACAGTCGTGAGCTGCTATCATTTCCGGATTCGGTGTATCAAGGATTGTGATAACGTCCGGTTTGTCTATGTTGGGTATTGTTTTACAAAACACGGCAATTTTGTTGTAGTTACACATGCCGTGTAAAAAGCGCAGTTGTTCCGGGAATTGTTCTTGTACAAAAATAGTAACTGTTTTGTGAAATTTAATGAGCAGCAGCGCTGCAGCAACAAGCGAAGCATAGCAGTCTTCGTCAGGAGTTTTATGGCCTATGAGTAAAAATGAAGTGTTTTTTTCTATGAGCGTAAAAATATTTTTTAGAATTTTATTCCGCGCTCCAATTGTGATTTTTTTACTTTTTTGTCGCTTGGGATTGATAATGTTTGGTGTATGCAATACGTCCATAGCATAAAGTATAGCATATTTTTGTACGGTCTGTCTCTTGTATAACAGTTAATTCTCATAAAGAATTTGTGCGATTTTAGTGTACGATGCCCTGCGGTAGCGTATGCTGTGCGCTTATATAAGCGGAAAAACGGCTCTGTTTGTCCTGGTGTAGTGTATAAAAAGTGACCGCTCCTGTTTTTTGTGCGGCATGTAACGCAAGTACTGCAAAGCCGGCCGGCGATCCCCCGCGGGGGTGGGCAGGGCTTCCGGGATTGATGCTGATCGTATGTTTTTCGTAATGGAGAGACTGCATATGAGTGTGTCCATGCACGGCGATGGCACAGCCCGATTCGTAGGCTGTACGGTGTAGTACCTGTTTGTCAAAATCAATATGGCAAAGGTGTCCATGGGTAAGCAATATATGCTGTTGCGCAATGGTTATGCGCTGGTATAGCGGTATGTCAAATCTACGTGCCTTTTCGCCTTCACCTGATGAGAGCATGCAATATGCATAATCACAGTTGCCGCGTGCGATGATAACCGTCAAAGGCAGCTTTTGGTTTGGAGTATCTTTATTGAGGGTATGTACCGCGGTGATAATATCTTCTGCACCATCTCCCGCAAACAAACAAGCATCAATGTGTGGTACTATTTCAGAGAAAATCCATGCTACAGCATCGCTGTTTCCGTGCGTATCGGATAATAGTACTATTGAGGCTGTATCTGCTGTTTGCAGTTGAGCGTAAGCCGCCGGATTAGTAATCAAGGCATGTTCATGTGTAATTATCAAAACATACGCTCCTATTATTCATAGTGTGGTGATGACACTGCTTCACCGCTGCGTGAAAGATTAAAATGAGTATAAGAGGGAATATTGAACTCAGGATCATAAAAAGGAATGAGTGTATAGACTGGCACTGTAATGTTTTGATCATAGGCTTGTAGCATTTCTTTTGCAGTGTGTATTCCCTGTAAAAAATGTTCCATTGGATTTTTATCGGGTAGATGGTACCAATGTTCTGCTGTAACTAAAGCTGTGAAGAGCAAGATATGCGAATCATGTTCATCGCTGTTCCAATCCAGGGTTTCGACAGCGTCGGTAAAGCTGGATTCAATGACTATATTGCTGCACGCTTCAAGCAATAAATGATTTTCTATCGGCAAAAGAGTAATAATTAATAAAAAAGGATTTTTTTCTTTTACTGCAATGAGCGAGCGTGCATATCCTTCTGGGAGGCCGATACTAATAATCGTAGTAATGTCGGGATGGTCGTCAAGGTAATCGGTTAGTATTTTGGTGCGCATTTCTTGCGTTTTCGCAGTTACATCGCTATATGGTAAAAGGTGTATATGCGATTGTCGACTTTCTTCAGCATATAGAGCATAAATATACCGAAATATATCTTTTTGTGTGTAAAAATCTTTGCCTAAAATAAAAAGCGTACCTCGAGTTAATGCTGGTTTGCGGGAGTCTGCTGTTTCATCTGCCTGTTGGTGGGCATTTTTTGGCGTACAGCTAATACAGCATAATGTAGTAATCACTACCAGTATTATTTTTTGTAATACACTCATATAACCTCAATCATAACGAGGCAGATGGCCATATTTTTTCATAGGGGATGCCCGTAAGTAACTCGCAAATCCGCTTGGTTTCGGGTGCAACATCTGCTTTTCGCCCTCCTTGCTCCAGCCGCTCGATTTCAGCAAGAATAATCGCATGGGTTTCAGGCGTAACTTTGAAACGCAAAGCGATAAGGATACCGCTGCACAGCATGATGAGCGGAAGAAGGATGAAGAACAACCGGAGACCCTTTAAGGTATGCTCTTTTTGCTGCGGCTTTTGCACAGTACCAAGACCGGGATAGGTAAAGGAAATCGTATCCAAAAAAACTTTTAGATTGTACAGCTCCTCTTTTGAAACAAGCTGCGGATGTATTACTCGTTTATAGCTTGTTCCTTGTTTTTCGTACATAGTGTGGAGCAAAAAGTTTTTTATCCCGTCTTGAGGGTCAGCTAGTACTAATGAACCAAGTAAGTCAGTTTCAAATATGTCGGCAGGAATGGAATCCAATGTACTGCCTTCCTGAGCTAATTGCTTGGATTCCATGCGTCCGTGCCGTTTTTTGTATAAACTCTGTATTATGCTATTAACATCCTGTGATTCATACCGTAAGTACCAGTTGCCGTCAGTGTATTGAGTGTAGTAGCGGTACCATAGGTCAGGTTGCATCCCTTTTTGTTTACACAGAGCGAGTCCTTCTTGGAATTGAGAATCAGGCAATATGGAAGGCACCGGATTTTTGTAGCCGATGCCGGATAGTATGGCGCCTATGATGGTCATCACGATGACGCCTAAAAAGAGCTTTCGGGTAAGCGACATAGCGGCGGAGTAAGTTCCGGCGCGGTTTCTGCCTGAAATGAGCTTATCGATGTCGGAAACGAACGGCAACAACTGATGCGGCACTAAATTCCCTCCGGCGATTCCTGCTCCCATCAAAAAAATAGCAATCGTGAGCGGAATATTTGAGCCGTGCGGTGTTGCAAAGAGCATGAGCACGAGCCCGCTTGCAAAAAGGCTTAAACCAATGCGGTAAGCGGTGCCATGCCCCCGTTTTGTGGCAATTTTGTTGTAGACAGGCAGACAAACCATCATGGTCAGTAGTAGCGTCCCTTGTGCAATCACGAAAAAAGAAGGTTTGTCAAGATAATCGACAAGATAAAACAATACCAAGGACATAAAAATATCAAGGGCGCCATACGCGCAGACGTACATCGCGATGTGTACCCGGCATGATTTATTTCTAAACAACGAAAGGAAATTACGGATGAAATGGGTATTCTGCTTTGGTTGTGGAAGGCTTGGTAGCTCCCATGTCCCAAAATAGAGGGGTATCCAGGGTAACGCAAAAAATAACGAAAACACAATCCCCATGACGAAATAGCCGTATTTACTTCCGTGATATGAATCGATGATGGGTTGAGCGCCGAGGCCTGCAACGAGCGTAGAAATAAATGAGAACATCATTCTGAATGTGTTTAATTTGTTCCGTTCTGCAAAATTGTGCGTCATTTCTGCGCTAAGGGCTGCGTAGGGAATGTAGGCGACTGTGGCAGAGGTGAAAAAGAAAAGATAGGCGCATAAGTAAAAAATAAAGCGTCTCATTTCGCTCGCAATGCTTACCGGAGACCATATCAGTATAAAGCTTGTGGTAATCGGTACGATAGAAATCAAGAACCATACGCGGCGCTTACCGAAGCGGTTTTCCGGCGTGTTATCGGATATATACCCCATAAGCGGATCCGATATTGCATCCCAGATGTTGCCTATAGCGGGTACTAACCCTGCCAAGAAAGGATGTAAACCGACCACGTTTATCAGATAATACATGCAAAATGTTGTTACCAGGAAAAAGATACCGCCGCCGTATAAATCACCTGCACCGTAGGCTAAGCAAGCCCGCAAAGTGAGCGGCCGCTCTGTTTTTTCTATGTTCATGCTTTCTATTGTACTATACTAATGGCTGTATTGGCAAATAATTTTAATTATTTAAATGTTCAAGGAAGAGAGATGGTATCCCCCCTTGCCTAAGCGAAACCGGTTAGGCAAAATAGATTAAGCAACATTTCTAGC
>JBQNBR010000002.1:0-62887 GCA_052169815.1 Treponema sp. | reverse complement strand
GCCTAACCGGTTTCGCTTAGGCAAGGGGGGATACCATCTCTCTTCCTTGAACATTATTGCAGAAAATTATGCTTGACTGTTTTAATTTTCGGTTTTATAATTAGTATATAGGGTAAAATTTATACAACGAACAGGTGAAATATAATGGGGCTGTAAAACAACTTTAGTTTTTAGACAGTTCCCCTAATTTTAAATCCGTCGAGGGTGTCCCGCAGCCCCCACCTTTTGGGACACTCCTTAAGGTTCATACGATAAATTTTATCAAAAAACTTGAAAACCATCCATAGCGTGATGAAATGTATGTAAGGAGGATTTATTTATGGCAAAGGAAACTTTAAACCCTTTAGAGGGCGCACAAGCACGGGTAAAAAAAGCATGCGACGCGTTAGGGGCAGATCCCGCAGTATACGAACTACTTAAAGAACCGCAAAGAATAATCGAAATTTCCATTCCGGTAAAGATGGATAACGGTTCCATTAAGACGTTTAAAGGGTATAGATCAGCACATAACGATGCTGTAGGGCCATACAAAGGCGGTATCCGTTTCCATCAGAATGTCAATGCTGATGAAGTAAAAGCGCTTTCTATCTGGATGAGTATCAAGTGCCAAGTAACCGGTATCCCTTATGGCGGTGGAAAAGGCGGTATCACGGTTGATCCTTCTGAATTATCCCAAAACGAATTAGAGCAACTTTCAAGAGGCTGGGTACGCGGTATGTACAAATACTTAGGCGAAAAAGTAGATATCCCTGCTCCTGATGTTAACACGAACGGCCAAATCATGGCGTGGATGCAGGATGAGTACAATAAGCTTACTGGCGAGCAAACAATCGGTGTATTTACCGGTAAACCATTAACCTACGGCGGTTCAAAGGGAAGAAATGAAGCGACTGGTTTTGGCGTTGCAGTAACAATGCGTGAAGCATGCAAAGCACTCGGTATGGATTTAAAGAAATCAACGGTTGCAGTGCAAGGTTTTGGAAATGTCGGTAAATTTACCGTTAAAAACATCATCAAATTAGGTGGTACCGTAGTTGCTGTTGCTGAATTCGATAAAAAAGAAGGAACCTATGCAACATATAAAGAATCAGGGTTTACCTTTGAAGAATTAGAAGCAGCTAAAGCAAAAGACGGCAGCTTACTGCATGTCCCCGGTGCTAAAAAGATTTCGCTTGATGAATTCTGGGCATTAAGCGTAGATGTAATCGCACCGTGCGCACTTGAAAACGCTATTAAAGAGCACGAAGCTAATCTCATTAAAGCAAAATTAGTGTGCGAAGGCGCTAACGGACCTATCACCTTGGAAGCAGATGAGATCCTTTACAAGAAAGGCATTCTGGTTACACCCGATATTCTCACCAATGCAGGCGGTGTTACGGTTTCTTACTTTGAATGGGTACAAAACTTATACGGCTACTACTGGTCAGAGCAAGAAGTAGAAGAAAAAGAAGAACGCGCAATGGTAGATGCATTCAACCCCATTTGGGCACTCAAACAGGAAAAGAATGTTTCTTTCCGCCAAGCAACCTACATGAAATCCATTAAGAGAATCGCCGAATCAATGAAGGTAAGAGGATGGTACTAACAGCTATACGTAAAGCTTGTATACAAATCTTAAAGGCAATCGTTTTTATAGATACATCATGCTCTTATGATGATTTATCAAAACGTTCGCGCTAGCTTTTACAAAAGCTGAGTTTTGTACTACAAGACTCAGCTTTTTTTGTGGTCAACGACCTCGCCACAAAGTAGCGGGTATGTTGTTCTTAAAAAATAAAATTACCGATATCAAAAAAAATTTGACGGCCTGTTTTTTATGTGATATCGTATGTAGAGGTACTATGGCAAAAAATAAACTGCCGCTAATAGAAAATGTACCATTTGTGTTAATCTAAACAACTTAGGGAGGAAAACTATGAATTTAGCTAAAGCATACATCGTAAGTGCAAAACGTACTGCGATCGGAAAATTTCTTGGCGGACTAGCAAATGTTCATCCCAAAATCATGGGATCTACCGTTGTAAAAGCGCTGTTGGAAGACAGTAAAGTTAAGCCCGATCAAGTATCGGAACTTATCTGCGGTAATGTGCTTGGGGCAGGACTTGGGCAGAATATCGGCCGTACCATAGCCTTAGAAGCGGGTATTCCTGAAACTGTCTGCGCACATTCTACCAATATGGTATGCGGTTCAGGGTTACGCACTGTAATGGAAGCGGTTATGTCAATTCAAGCAGGGTTTAACGAAATTGTAATCGCAGGCGGCGTAGAATCGATGTCCCTTGCTCCATATCTTGTTCCGGCAAACACCCGTTCTGGAAACAAAATGGGAAATTGGCAAGTAACGGATCACATGATCTATGATGCCTTAACTGACGCTCGTGCAAACATTCACATGGGGATTACTGCTGAAAATATTGCAGAACGCTTTAAGATCACAAGAGAGCAGCAGGACGCATTCGCCTATGCTTCACAGCAAAAAGCTATTGCGGCAATTGACGCAGGAAAATTCAAGGATGAAATCGTTCCCGTCACCATTCGCGGTAAAAAAGGTGATATAATTTTTGATGTCGATGAATATCCAAACCGCACCACTACTCCCGAAGCACTGGCTAAACTAAAACCCGCATTTAAGAGCGACGGTACCGTTACCGCAGGTAACGCATCCGGTATAAACGACGGAGCTTCGTTTGTGCTGATTGCAAGCGAAGAAGCGGTAAAAAAATACAACTTAAAGCCGCTCTGCGAAATAGTCGGTATTGGGCAAGGTGGCGTTGATCCGCTCGTTATGGGTTTAGGACCGGTACCTGCTATCCGTAACGCACTCAAATATGCATCACTTAAACTTTCTGACATGGAGCTTGTCGAGCTTAACGAAGCATTTGCAGCCCAATCGCTCGGCGTTATCCATGAACTCGTACAAGAACATGGCATTAATCGAGACGAACTACTCAAGAAAACCAATGTTAACGGAGGAGCCATTGCATTAGGACATCCAGTAGGAGCTTCGGGCAATAGAATCCTCGTAACCTTGATCCACGAAATGATGAAAGCACACAAAACACTCGGTTTGGCATCTCTGTGTATCGGTGGAGGCCAAGGAACCGCAGTCATTGTTAAGATGATTGGTAAATAAAAATACAGGTATTGCATAAAGGTCTATACTGTACCAGTGTATGCTGTATACAGTATAGGGTATACAACAAGACTATGACACTAACAAATGAATACTTGAGGGGGTAAACTATGTTATTCCAGATAACTGAAGCGCACGAACAATTGCGGAAGCAAGTTCGTGAATGGGCAGAAAAAGAAGTAAAACCAATCGTGCTTGAAAAAGATCGCGGACCTGTTGAGGATGCGTGGATGGAAGAGCAGGTAAAGCAGATGGGGGCTAAAGGCTGGATGGGGATTCCATATGCCAAGGAATATGGCGGTGCAGGGCTCGATGTTATCAGCTATGCAATCGTAGTCGAGGAGCTTTCCCGTGTGGATGGCGGCATAGGAGTTATTTGTTCTGCGCACACTTCTTTAGGTGCATATCCAATTGCAGAATTCGGTACGGAAGCACAAAAACAGAAATATTTGGTTCCACTTGCAAAAGGCGAAAAAATTGGTGCATTCGGCTTAACTGAACCCAATGCAGGAAGCGATGCCGGCGGCACAGAAACAGAATATATTGATGACGGTTCGAATTACATCTTAAATGGTTCTAAGATTTTTATCACCAATGCACCAAAGGCTGATACCTATGTGGTTTTTGCAGCAAATCCCGATATTCCTGGTACCAAAGGCATTAGTGCATTTATTGTAGAAAAGGGCGATGCGGGCTTTGAATTCGGTGAACACTACGACAAACTCGGTATCCGCACTTCTGCAACCTCAGAGCTTATTTTTAACGAAGTGACGCTGCCCAAAGACCGCCTGCTTGGCAAAGAAGGCGAAGGCTTCAAAATTGCAATGAAAACTCTTGACGGCGGCCGTATCGGTATTGCAAGTCAAGCGCTCGGTATTGCACAGGGCGCCTACGAAGAAGCGGTAAAATATGCACGGACACGTGAACAATTTGGTAAACCTATCGGAGCACAACAGCATTTAGCTTTCAAGCTCGCTGATATGCTTACAAAAATAGAAGCTGCCAGGCTTTTAATCTACAAAGCAGCAGAAAAGAAAGAAAATCACGAAGATTACGGCTTGGATTCTGCGATGGCAAAGCTCTATGCTTCTGATATTGCGCTTGAAGTCGTCAACGACGCACTGCAAATACATGGAGGTTCAGGCTTTATCAAGGGCATTCCTGTTGAAAAGATGTACCGTGATGCAAAGATTACTACCATCTATGAAGGAACGAATGAAATACAGCGTCTTGTTATTGCTTCTAAGATATTAGGAAAATTAGGCAAAGCGAATAGACAGTAGAGAAACTGCAAAACCCTTGTTGGTTTTTGGCATTTCCCGCCGAGTTTTTCATAAGTCTTGATATATCAGAGACTTATGAAAAACATTGAAAATCAACAACCCCGACGCAAGCGTCGGGGCACAGTGCTCAATGTTTCGCACTGTGTGTTCTATAAGGTGGTTGCAGTCGGTTTTAATACCCTTTTGTTACGACGCAAGCGTCGGGGTATTAAAACCTCCGCACGAATAAATCTTGCCTATAAAAATACTAAAAGTATACAAAATAGGAATATCCTTTTCGTATACTTTTAGCTATGCATCAAAATACAACTAATTAACTTTGAGGAGATTAAGATGGCAGTAGCTCGATTAAGAGGTGAACCTAAAATTGGTATTACCGGTATGCGTAAGCGTATCTTTCCTGATGGGGACACCATGAAAGAAAAAGTCCATAAAATGGTTCAACAGCTGGTGGAAGTTGAACGTTTCAAATTTTACAAAAATGTAGATATTAATTCGCTTATGGCAATGGCGCCGATCGGTGTTTCAGGCGGACGCGGAGTAAAGGACCAAGAGACGTGGCATTTAATTGAAGAGTTAGCGAAAGCCGCAGGTGCTGCTATTGGCTCTTCTCGTCCAGCCGCAGAGACACTAAAATACCTACCCGTTCAACGGTATGTCGGCATGTCCGGTCAAAAATTTAAAGGCAATCTCTATTTTGCCGTGGGTATCTCTGGAGCTATCCAGCATTTAAAAGGTATTAAAGACGCTTCTCGCATTATCGCCATCAACAAAAGCAAAAAAGCGCCTATTTTTTCTCACTGCGACTATGGTATTGTCGGTGACCTAGAAGAAGTAGTACCGCTTTTGATTGAAGAATTGAATGCACTTTCCAAAGAAGAACTGACTTTCCCTTATCCCAAAATTAAAAAAGCTCCTATTCCTCGCCCGTCTCCTATTGGTCCGCGGTATATTTGTCTGGGATGCGGTTATAAATATGTGCCAGAAGAAGGCAACAAAGACGCAGATATTCCGCCCGAAACATTATTCGAACACCTCGACGCTGAATTTACCTGTCCAAACTGCGGCGAAGAAAAAGACCGCTTTATAAAATTGTCATTCCGTAATAATTAGGTAGCGTCTAGTACTGTTATAACGCAGAAACAGCGCCTGCCTAAGCTCATTTCGGTTAATTATTCTAAGGAGTTTATATGTACAATGTACGTGAGATTACAAAAGATGTATGGTGGGTCGGCGGTCACGATCACCGATTGACATTGTTCGAAAATATGCATCCAATTCCGAAAGGAGTAAGCTATAACGCTTACCTCTTGTTTGATAAAAAAAGCACTATTTTGTTTGATACCGCGGAGTGGACTTCATGCCCGCAGCTGATGGAAAATATCACCTACCTGCTGGAAAAGTACGGCCGTGAAAAAGTAGACTATCTTGTAGTAAACCATATGGAATGCGATCATTCGTCCTCAGTAACTACTGTTTTGGATAAATGGGCGCCAACCATTATCTCTACTGAAAAAAGCTTCATGCTCATGCGTCAGTTCGCCTATGACCCTGACAATTACACCATCGACACCGTCAAAGAGGGCGATGTCCGTACCTTTGAAGACCATACCATTACCTTTGTGGAAGCGCCGATGGTACATTGGCCTGAGGTTATGGTTACGCTCGATGTAACCAATGGCGTATTGTTTTCTGCGGATGCATTCGGTTCATTTATAGCGCTTGACGGCAAACAATTTGCAAGAGAAGTTAATTATCCAAGAGATTGGATGGATGAAGCGCGGCGGTATTTAACCAACATCGTTGGTAAATATGGACCTGAAGTTATGCATCTTGTCGGGAAAGTGCTGAAACTCGACCTCCTACCGAAAATCAAATACGTATGCGCATTACACGGTTTGGTATGGGAGGCAGAAAACTTCCCGTACATTCTCGATAAATACTTACACTGGGCAACCTACACGCCGGAAGAAAAGGGCGTGCTCCTGGTATACGGTTCCATATACGGCAACACTGAATCTGCGGCCTTTGCGCTCGCATCAAAAATTGTCGAGAAAGGGATAACCAATATTGAGGTGTACGACGCTTCCAGTACCCATGTTTCGTATCTTATTTCAGAAGCGTTCAAATTCAGCCATATTGTGATTTGTTCACCAACATACAACCTGAACATTTTCCCGCCGATTTTAGGCTTCTTGGATCATATGAAGTTGCTCAATTTGCAGAATAGAAAAATTGCTATTGTGGAAAATGGATCGTGGGCAGTCAAATCGGGAGATCTCATCCAGGAATTCATTGAAAAAGGCATGGATGATATGGAAATTCTCAACGAACGTATTACGATTGCTTCTTCTATGAGCCCTGATAAAGGCTACGAGCTCGATTCTATGGCGCAAGCAATCGCTGATTCTATTAATGCGACCGATATTGCATTGCCAGAAGGAGTGCCGCAACTCGATGTTTCCGGTATCCACTTTGATCGAGAAAGAAGGTAAGACAATCGTTCGCAGCATACAAAGGGTAGATTAAAAAATGCAGACGTTTGTCTGCACTATGTTACATAAAAATTCGATACAACTTGAACCTGCATGCGCTTTGCATGGCGGTTTGAGGGTATCGGTATTTATCTCAATCATAACTTAAAGGAGTACAGATTATGAAAAAAATCGGTGTAGTTGGCGCAGGGACGATGGGCCAAGGCATTGCAAACGCCTTTGCTTCAAATGGCTATCAGGTAACAGTCTGCGATATCAAAATCGAATGGGCTCAAAAAGGCATTGACAAGATTTTCGCAGGGCTCGATAAGCTCGTTGGTAAGGGAAAAATGGAAAGCGCTGCTGCGGACAAGGTAAAAGGAAACTTAAAAACGGGTACCTACAACGACTTAGCTGACAGCGACCTCATCGTGGAAGCCATCTTGGAAACCAGCGATGCCAAGAAAAAACTGTTTAGCGAACTGGATTCTATTTGCAAAGCGGACACTATTTTTGCAACCAATACGTCTTCGCTGTCCATTACTGAAATTTCAAACGGCATTAAGCACACGGTTATCGGGATGCACTTCTTTAATCCTGCAGATAGGATGAAGTTGGTAGAAGTTATTTCAGGTATCAGCACACCTGCAAGCGTTAAGGATAAAATTATCGAGATTGCAAAGAGCTTAGGTAAATCGCCCGTTGAAGTACAAGAAGGCCCTGGTTTTGTCGTCAACAGAATTCTCATTCCTATGATCAACGAAGCTGCCTTTATCCTGCAAGAAGGCCTTGCTTCTGCTACAGATATTGATACGGCAATGCAGCTTGGTGCAAATCACCCGATGGGCCCCTTGGCACTCGGCGATTTAATTGGACTCGATGTTGTTTTGGCGATTATGGACGTATTACACCGCGAAACAGGTGACAGCAAGTATCGCTGCTGCCCGCTCATCCGCAAAATGGTACGCGGCGGCTTACTCGGTAGAAAATCCGGCAAGGGTTTTTTTGACTATAAAGCATAAGGAATACACAATGAGTACAGTATTACATGAAATCAAAGACCATATAGCGGTTGTAACACTCAATAGACCGCAAGCGTTGAATGCATTAAGCACAGAACTTTTGACTGATCTTAATAAAACACTGGATGAACTGGAAAAATCGAAGGATATCTATGCTGTCGTTATCACCGGTGCAGGAGAGAAAAGCTTTGTTGCTGGCGCAGACATTGCTGAAATGAAGGATAAGGACAAGAAACAGGCCGCCGAATACGCCGCCTTTGCAAACGGTATCTTTTTACGCATAGAAAATTTCCATTGCCCAGTTATTGCAGCAGTAAATGGGTTTGCCTTAGGCGGCGGCTGTGAGCTTGCACTGTCCTGCGATATTCGTATCGCTTCGAATAAAGCCCGCTTTGCTCAACCGGAAGTAGGTTTGGGTATTACGCCAGGATTCGGCGGCACCCAGCGGTTAGCACGTCAGATCGGTGCCGGAAGGGCTAAAGAGCTCATTTACACATGCCGTCAGGTAAAAGCCGATGAAGCCCTGGCAATTGGGCTTGTTAATGCCGTTACAGAACCGGAACAACTGATGGAGCACGCTATGGCTATGGCCAAGACCATCAGTGCACAGGCACCTATAGCAGTAAACAAAGCAAAACAAGCCATTAATGAAGGCTTACAAACCGATATCAAAAGTGGACTTGCCATAGAAACGGAAAAATTCTCCGACTGCTTTGTTACCGAAGACCAGAAAATGGCAATGGGCTGTTTTGTAAAAAAAGAAAAAATAGAAGGGTTTAATAACCGCTAAGGAATGAATATGGACTACAGCTCTCTTTACAACCAAAAACTAGTAACGGCCGAAAAAGCCGCACAAGTAGTAAAGTCGGGCGATTGGGTTGATTACGGCTGGTGCGTAAATACACCAGTCGCAATTGATAAGGCGCTCGCAAAGCGTATGCCAGACCTGGAAAACGTCAATTTCAGAGGGGGAGTACTACTGTGGTGGCCGGAAATCTTCAAAATCGATAATCCGGCAGCACATCTTACCTGGAATTCATGGCATATGACGGGACATGAGCGGAAAACCATTGCTGAAGGCTTCGGCTACTATTGTCCGCTCCGCTATTCTGAGTTGCCCCGCTGGTATCGCGAAAACATCAAAAAGCTTAATGTGGCGATCCTGCAAGTGGCCCCCATGGACGAGAAAGGCTTTTTTAACTTTGGGCTCAGCGCTTCGCATTTAAAAGCAGTGATGGACTGTGCTGATACGATAATCGTAGAAGTTAACAACAATATGCCGCGTTGCGTTGGCGGTGTCGATGACGGCGTGCATATTTCCGATGTAGATATGATCGTAGAAGGGGACAACCCACCTCTTGCAGAGCTCGGCGGAGGCGGTGAACTGACGGAAGTTGATAAAACGGCCGCAAAATTCATCGTTGAAGAAATTCCGAACGGGGCTTGTTTGCAACTCGGTATCGGAGGCATGCCGAATGCGATTGGCGCGATGATTGCCAAATCTGATTTAAAGGATTTGGGCGTGCACACTGAAATGTATGTCGATGCTTTTGTGGATATTGCATTGGCTGGTAAGATTACAGGTGCAAAAAAAGCGATTAACCAGGGTAAGCAGGTGTATGCCTTTGCTGCAGGTACCAAAAAGCTCTACGATTATGTAAATGATAATCCAGCCTGTATGGCTACCCCGGTATCCTACACAAACGATGCACGGATTATTGCTCAACTTGATAATTTTATTTCAATAAACAACGCTATCGACATAGACTTGTTCGGTCAAGTGAATGCGGAAACTTCTGGTATACGCCATATTTCAGGTGCTGGAGGCCAGCTTGATTTTGTACTCGGCGCTTATTTATCAAAAGGCGGAAAGAGTTTTATCTGTTTTTCTTCTACCTTTGAGCAAAAAGACGGCAGTAAGGCATCACGGATCCGTCCAACCTTATCAGAAGGTTCGGTAGTAACTGACACTCGTGCAAATACACATTGGGTTGTTACAGAATACGGAAAGGTTAATCTAAAAGGGTTGTCAGCGTGGCAAAGAGCCGAAGCACTCATTTCTATTGCACATCCTGATTTCCGCGATTGGCTTATCACCGAAGCGGAAAAGCTCCACATTTGGCGAAGAACCAATAAACGATAATCTTCTCGTATGGGGAAAAGAGTATGCAAACAATTAAAAATATTCAAGCGGTTTTTTTTAGCCCTACCGGTAACACAAAATATGTAGTGGAACAGCTAGCTGCTATTCTTTCACAAAAGCTCGGTGTTCCACTACACAAAGACGACTTTACCTTGCCTGCTGCGCGTACTAACGCTAGGATTTACCGTGCGCAAGACCTTGTTATTTTTGGTGTGCCAACCTATGCAGGCCGTGTGCCGAATAAGGTACTCCCCTTTGTACAAAACTTGTTTCAAGGGAATAGTACTTTTGCAGTAGTGGTAGCAACTTTCGGAAACCGCAGCTTTGATAATTCTTTAAGTGAACTTGATAGCGAGCTTAAAAAGAACAACTTTTCAGTGCTCGGAGCTGGAGCCGTAGTATGTCATCACGCTTTTGCTAACGTGGGAGATGGAAGGCCAAATGCGAGCGATCAAGCGCAACTGGCCTCCTTTGCCGATGCTGTTTTTGAAAAGCTGCAAGCAGCTTCGATACCACTACCTGATGTGCCAATAAAAAGAAACGAAGCGCTTACCGCCTATTATGTACCGCTCGGCTTAGACGGGAAGCCAGTCAACTTTTTAAAGGCAAAACCAATTACTGACAAAGCTCTATGTGATAACTGTGGCGTATGTGCAGCGGTGTGTCCCATGGCAGCTATTGATAAAAACGATGTTTCGTTAGTACCGGGACTTTGCATTAAATGTCAAGCGTGTATTACACATTGCCATACAAAAGCCAAATCATTCGATGATCCGCTTTTCCTTTCGCACAAGGCCATGCTAGAACAAAATTACACAAGAGCTGCAGTATCTGAATTTTTTGTATAGCATATTCTTGCCCAAAAAGCGGCACTGTGTCATCCTCCTTAAGGACACAGTGCCGCTTTTTCATGCTGCACCACTACTATACAGTACAGATGTAGCGGCACGCTTATTGTTTAATTTCAGTGTTGGATTCAAATGCGCTACGGTGTAAAGCTGTAACGGATTTAGGAATAACTACCTCTTTAATATTGTTTTTTAAAAAAGCGTACATATTAATTTTCTTTATTGAACTCGGGATACTGAGTTCGGTTAATGCATTTTTATAAAATGCTGATGCATCAATTAATTCAAGAGATTCAGGTAAATGCAGCTCTGTCAATTCATTCAAGGCAAAAGCACTCGGCTCTATTGTCGTTACCTTATCACCGAACTGAACTTTTTTTAAGTTATTTCGATAAAAAGCGAATCCTTCAATAACTTTTAATGCAGCTGGCAGTTTAACTTCAGTTAATTTACAGACACCAAAAGCATCATAACCAATACTTTCAACAGTCTCGGGAATACTCACCGAAGTTAACCCCCTTCGGTAAAAGGCATTGTCGCCAATCCGTGTAATGGGAATACCGTCAGGGGTCGTTGCAGGAATAGTCAAGTCGGTGAGGTTTTGCAGCTTCACTTTATCCTTGCCCTTTTGAGTCATTCCCTTTAATTCGGTGCCTTTAAAAATAAAATCGTCGTTTTTCCATATATTGTCACTCATTCTACAAACCTCCCTTACACTCGGTTAAGCTGTACAATTTCATTGAATGTTTCAAGCTGCGTTTTCACTTGACCAAAATCCGCCATTTGCTGATCATAGCCAACCTTCACCAGTGGAATTTTCGCTTCGCTAAACGCTTGTTTTAACGAGGGGTATTCCATTTCTTCTGTGTCGTTGAAGTTCATCATAAACAGCAAACATCCATCAGCTTTATTTGCTTTTGCCAGATCAACTACATACCGAGGCCGTTTGTAAATATCAGGATCATATAACAGCGGATCTTCATCCATGCGGGCAAATTGATCTGCCAAAGCCAATAATGGATCACTTATTGACAAATCAATGTCAACTTTAAGTGCCCTCGACTCATGAGCTACATCATCAGCGACAATACAAACTTTGTAGTCGTCAAAAACCTGCAACAAACCGGGATTGTCGGTGATGACACCGCTTGTTACCACTCGAACGCCATCCCATTTTTCTTCAGGTAAGGCTTCAAGCAATGCATTCAGCTTTTTCAACAATGCAGTGTGCTCATCTTTTAACATAAAATATGAACTTTTTAACACATAACAGCGGTCAGAGGCTTTTACACTCTGAGGATGCGTAGCTGCAAGTTTGATAAACTTCCGCTTTTCGTTTCTATTTTCGTTATAGACTACGAAAGCTTTTTTTAAGTTTTCATCGGTTACCGTAACACCGCAGATTTTTTCCAGCTCTTCTTTTGCTTTTTTAAAGATACGTGCGTTATAGGTTTTTCCAAAATCCTCTTTTCTATGCTGACCATGATTCAAAAAAATCATAGGGATTTTTCTACCAGCACTGACCTTATAATTTTGAGAAAGCGGCCGCAGCGTATCATCCAAAGTAGTGAGCATACAGGCCGAAAGACCATTCAATGTACCATCCAAAGCCATCTCTAAACAGCGAAGCGCCAAAGAATAGTAAAAAGTAGGGAAATATTCTTTGGCTTTTTCAATCGGTCCTTGCCCGCCCCATACGCCAAAGGGAACGATACCCGCTGCATACACGATTTCTTCAGGAGCATAATACGGAAAAATACCGACAGCCTTTTTGCCCTCCGCCAAGTACTTATCTAACTGCTTTCGCGGATTATTCGCATAATATTTACATTGCTCTAACAAATCCTTGATTGTATCCATCTTATTCCTCCCCTACTCCAGCGTCGGCTTTGACCAATCAGTCTCTTTGGTATTATTAAAGTTTGTATAAACATCCTCGCCTTTAGCAAGCCGCTCCTGCTTCCGCTCATCCATAATTTCTACTAAGCCCTGTACTCTCGTTTTGTATTGTTCGGTTGAGAAATTCCGTTCATCAGCTTGATCGCCGTCAAAGTGGACAACGGGAACCCCGAGATCCTCTTTCCACCGTCTTTCAATTTCAGGCATAGCTCCGCTCCACGGTTTACAGCTGCGGTTGTAATTAACCAACGCACCGCTAATTCCATTTTCTTTTGCCATGGTTTCACGCCATTCAACACCGGTTTCAATACACACCGAACAAGGCGCTTTGCAATAGGCAGCAGCCATTTCACGCATGTTCGCGTATCTGAACCCGAACGCAGGAGCATAGACAACTGCCGTTACGTTTACACCGCTATCCTTTAAGGGGTCAAACAAGGGGCGGAGGCCCGGCCAGCAGGGGATACCTTCAAATAGAATACGGTGCTCTTCAGGATATTCCCACGTAGACGTATTTTCTTTAACTGATTGCTCAAATTCTTGCGCTAAAAGCTCAAAGCCCACCGCTGCATCTTCTTCACAGCGGGCTGCAACAATATCAGCCATATGGTTGAATAAATCAAAACCGCTTAGGGGCGAAGGTTTATACGACATATAGGAACACGACTTCAACCAAGCGGCAGCAGTTCTATTGGCGCGCGCGCAAGCATCTTCGAATTTCTTTTCGTCAAATTTCTTACCGGTTAAATCTTCCAATTGCTTAATCGCATGATGAAACTGCCCGATTAAATAGTCTACTTTTTCTTCAGGAGTGTCTACCGTATTGGAAAACGGAATATCAACCATAATAAGCGGAATATCATGGATACGAGCAATATTCTCGTACCACTTTGTCATCATGTTACAAATATTATTGCAGCACAACAAAAAGTCCGGCTGCGGCATTCTGCGCGAATCGGTTGGCTCCCCTGCTGCATATGCAATACTAATCCGTGCATATCCGCAAATATCGTTATCGTATCCCATATCTTCAGCTGCTTGACAGAGCCGCAATCCGTCCTTTTTTGCAGCAGTCGACGCAGCATGATTTTCAGGATATACCACACTGAGGTCAAAAGCTTTCGCTAATTCAATTGGAAATTTAGAAGAACTCCATCCAACTAATTCACCCCTCCGCTTGGCTTCCCAAGCATTCGCATAAACTTTATCCACAACATCACGTAAAACAGCAGCTGCAGGTTTATGCCCATCAATCGGTCTTGGTTTTTTGTTAGGCAGTTTTTCCATCTTTTGAGCCATTTGTATCCTCCTATGTCCTTCGCCTACACTGGTGATACTTCAAGAACATCAGTGCTGGCACGATTATTTTCCCGCTTGCATGCATTTTTGGTATGCGAACAACGCGGCTCCAATTGCGCCATTTAATTGGCAGTATTCATTTGTATGAATTTTATACCCTATGTTTTTTTCTAATGCCCGAATCATACCCGCATTCAGGGCAACACCACCAGTCATTACCACATCATCTTTGATGCCAACCCGTTTTGCTAAGCTCCCTACACGGCTTGCGATAGCCGTATGGATTCCTTTCACAATATCAGGTATCTTTGCTCCGCTTGCTAATTGCGAAATAACTTCCGATTCAGCAAAAACGGTACAAGTAGAACTAATCGTGAGCATTTGTGTTGATTGTTCATCCAATTTTTCAAGATCGCTCAGTTCAACCTCCAGAACTTTTGCAATAACATCCAGAAAACGCCCGGTACCGGCAGCGCATTTGTCATTCATGACAAAATTCTCAAGCATACCGTTATCGCCTATCTTCAAAGCCTTTGAATCTTGCCCGCCGATATCGATAATGGTACGAACATTGGGAAATGAAAAATAAGCGCCCTTTGCATGGCACGATAATTCCGACATCTGAGCGGGTACAGCTTCCAAAGAATTCCGTCCGTACCCCGTTGCGACAGCTGCATCAAGCTGATCCATGGAGCTGAAACCAACTTGCTCCAACGCTTGCTTCATAACCCGAGCAGGCCCGCTTGTACCGGTACCTACCGAAACCACCGATTTGGCAACAATTTCTTTTCCATCTTTGAGGATAATACACTTAGAAGCAGTGGATCCAACATCAACACCCATAGTAAATTTACTCATAACGACTGTCCGTCCCTTCGCCTACAAAAATTTTATGCTACCCTATTCCAAGCATACTCTTTGCAAGGTCTAAAAATTTAGTAATAATGATAGCATTTGTAATATTACTGATGAATCCGCCTATAACAGGAACAACAAAAAAGGCTAATTTAGAATAGCGGTATTTCCGGCATACTGTCTGCATGGTGGTCATTGAGACCGGCACCGCACCTAAACCAAACCCAATATGACCAACCGCCATAACAGCTGCGTCGTAATTTCTTCCCAATAAATTGAAGGTTAAAAAATAGCAGAAAAGTACTATTAATACTACCTGCACGATCAAAAGAGCAAATAGTGCAGTACCTAAACCAGATAACTGCCAAAGCTTCATAGAAACAATAGACATGGAAACAAAAAGTGCTAAAGAAAATTCGCCCACAATATCTATTGATTCATACAGTACATCATAATTTTTAGAACTTTTATCTAAAAAAAGACGAATTAATATTCCGCCGAACATACAACACACATGAATAGGAAATTTTAATTTAAAATAAGTTAAAATTAAAAAGAAAATCTGACCAATACCACAAGCAACACACATTAAAAACACTGCTTGCATCACATTGGGCTTGTCTACAAGAATACCTACTGTTCCGCCTTTTTTTTCTGCTTCTTGCTCAGCGGCTTCAATTTTGCCGTCCAATTGAGGGTCTTCCAAATGATAATGCCTTACCATAAAATTCCCAAAAGGCCCGCCAATAATACATCCTGAAATTAGACCGAATGTTGCTGCCGCAATAGCAACCTCCATCGCTGCCGTAGCACCTGCTTCAACCGCAATAGGCGCAAAAGAAGCGGCATTTCCATGCCCGCCTGTCATTGGAATACTGCCGGTCATCATTGCAATAAGAGGGCTAATATCAAAAATCCGGCCAACAGCCAGTGCAGCACTGTTTTGTAAAAGTGCTAAAAGAGCTGCTAATATCGTAAAAATGAGAACAAGTTTTCCACCTTTTTTCAAAAGGGCCAAACTTGCTGCAGCGCCACTTGCCGCAAAGAAAATACAATAAAACAATTTATTTATTATTTTATAATCAAAATTTAATTCAAAAATATTTACAGAATATAACAACAATGAAATAAGCGAGAATAGCGTTCCACCTACAACGGCTGCAGGCAAACAATACTTTTTCAAAACAGGAATTTTATTCCGTAAAAGCTCTCCGACATAAATTGCAATAACCGCAATCATAAGGGTTTCAAACATACCCAACTGTAAAACAGTTCTTTCCATAAATTTTATCCTAATTGTATAGGTGTAAATGACATAAAGTGGTTAGCTTAATAGACCTGACGCGATAACTGCGTTGTCACACCAGGCCGACGAGTTCGAAATCGCACAAATAGCAGGATTTCAAACATCGCATTTTCAAGGTAACCTCTTCCGAAACGGAAGTTTCCGCGCCACGGTTAATGTAAAAATGAGCTAACCACTTATCAAAAAATAACAGAGAAGCAATGATACATCGTATTGGCCCAGTACTTCCCTGTTTTAACCAGCAAAAATCACAACTACTACTTCTTAACAAAGGTGTTGTATTCTTTAATAGCTCTTGGTAATAGCATTTGATGGAATGCGCAAATAGCTTTTGGATTTTGATACACCGCATTCGCAAAAGCAATCATATACATTCTAATATCGTAAAGATTAACGATTTCATCTACCATACCGGTCTTTGCACAGTACTGCGGAATTGATTTATCCTTGTACTCATTGATCAGTTTGTTCATTTTTTCAATGATCGGCGTTAAATCTTTACCCGCATTTTTATCCTTTACCAATCTGCGTGAATACATAGCAGTTGCAGCAGTCTCTCCATTCATAACGTTGATTTCAGTTGCTGCAGTACCCAACGAGAACGCATTGGTATCATTGCCTTGCGGGCCGCCGAGTACGTAGTGGGCAGCAGCGGTGCCTTTCCTCAAGGTTACCTCCATTTGGGGCACTTTGGAATTCTGAATAGAATAAATGAGCGACTGACCAAGCCCCAGTAGCTCCGCTTTTTCAGCATCATTACCTACATCAATACCGGTAGTATCCTGCAACCACACAATCGGCAGTTTATCGCGTGAACAGAGCGTTACAAATTCATTCATCTTCATCAAACCCTGCCGGTACAATTTTCCACCGATTCCGACAGCACCGTCCTTATATTCAGGATACTTCAGCAATAAGCCTTGAAAATTAGCCACAATGCCGACCAAAAGGCCGTCAACCTTTGCAAGCCCCGTTACGATTTCAGGGCCATAGCCTTTTTTGTATTCACTGAACTCACTGTTATCAACCAAACGCCCAATGATATCATAGATATTATATATCTTTTTCTGATTCATCGGTAAAATAGAGTAAAGATCATTCGGATCAAAAGCAGGCTCTGCAGGTTCATCCACACGGAAGAATTCCAGATCGTAGGCAGGAAGACAATCCATATATTTTTTGATGCCATCTAATACCCCGCCTTCATCACAGTATACTTCACGGAAAAAGCCCGTCTCATCATAGTGAATAGACACCGTACCGGGAACATCAACCCCCTTGGCTTTTGCAGTCGCTTCGATAATCTGTTCAGCGCCTTCCTGATCGATATAGCCTTTAGGGTTCATACCGCCGACAATACCCGCACCGCCAACCGCCATATTCGCTTTTTCGTGCGCAATAAGGATAGTCGGACTAATGCTATGATACCCACCACCTGCAGGGTTGGTTCCATAAATACCGACGATAACAGGAACGCCAAGCTGCTGCAATTCTGCATTCCGATAGAACGGTGTACCGCCACCACGACGGTTTGCGTATACCTTCTCCTGCTCATCAAGTTTAACACCGCTACAGTTTAACACATACACAAGCGGAATCCGCAAGCATTTTGCCGTATCGGAAGCTCTGATCAAATTGTCTGCTTGACCAGGTACCCAAGCACCGACAATCTTCTTATTATCAGAAGCTACAACAACTGCCCATTTCCCATTAATCCGTCCCAATCCCTTGACAATACCAGTTGCCGTTTCAAAATCCTCCGGATTATACAGGCTATTGAGGGGGCACCACGTCCCTTCATCTACTAATTCAGCAATCCGCTGTAAAGCAGTCCACTGCCCTTTTTCGTTGAGAGCTTCCGTCGGCGTTCCTGCTTCGTGAATTTCATCAACGAGCTTGCCAATTGCTTCTTCCACTGCTTTTACTTGCTTCTCATTTTCTTCATCAACCGTTGCCAATACTTTCCCAACTTGTTCCATATTTTGGAAATAGTTCGGCATTGAATAGTTACCCATTACATGCTCCTCGTACTTTTTTCGCTATTCTTCTACAGGTACCTTGATAAACGCCTGTCCGGGATCAATTTCCTCACGAATCAGCTTAATAACCTCTTCATTGGGCGGATCCAACAACACTGCCTTGGATACATCCAAATCGAACCCGGTGTTTTCTAACACATCCTGCGGGGATGAGGTTGGATAATAGCCCGCTAAATACATCCGCTTGGTTTTATCATCGAATTTGAGTATACCGCGATCGGTAACAACGGCAATCGGGCCTCTGTTTCCGGGCAATCCGAGCTTTTCTCTGCCGCCTGCACCGTCACCCCAGCCGACACTGGTTACATAATCAATTTTATCGATAAACCGGCGGCTTTCATGCTGCATCATAATAACCGTATTAGAATAGGTTGCGATACCGTTTGCACCGCCTGAACCGGTAAACCGTGTTTTTGGGTTATGATAGTCGCCAATACAGGTAGAGTTGACGTTACCATAAGGGTCAATCTGCGCACCGCCGATAAAAGCGATCATACGGTTATTATTGTTGAGCCATTCATTGGTTTCAAAACCGATAAATCGTACATTCGGCCACTGCACACCGCAATGGGCCATAAGACGGTTATCGCCAACACTGCGCGGAACTTCAATCGGGCTGCAATCCATTAATCCGCTTTCTACAATTAGTTTACAATTAGGAGCAAAAATTCTTTTTGCCAAAGAAGCGCCAATTAAAGGAAGACCAGTCCCAACAATGACAATTTGCCCATCCTCAATCGTTTTTGCAATAGTAATTGCTTGCATTTCTTTATTGGTATAATTCTTATAATTCGCCATCTTACTTCTCCTCCTTCACTAATTTTGCAGCATAGCCAAAACCAGGCACCACTTTTAAAGCCGTCAATCTGCTCGCACCCAATTTATTGATATACTCATTATGATCTTTAATGTCGTATACCCATTCTTTTAAGAAACCTTTAAAATCTTCTTCTGTTTTTGTTACACTGTCATACATCTTATAGAAGGCAGCATCATAATCGTAGTAATTATAACACTGAGAAGGATGCGCCCCGTACGGAGTGTGCACAACAGCATCCACGCAAAACTGAGGAATTGAATTTTTACTCGGATCTTTTCTGATTTCTTCTTCCGTTACCAATTCTTCGCAAGTTACAATGCACTTTTTTGCTGCGATGGCCACATCGATATCATGGAATTCATCCCCTTCGATAGAGCAGGTTCCGTTGATCGAAGCCTTTTGCACATGAATAATCGCAGTGTCTAACCGCGGCACCGGAATGGCAATCACTTTTTCGCCCGGATTAAAGGGGTTGTCAACTTCTACCAGTTTATCATTCGGCAGGCTTGGTTCTTTAGCCCGCACCTCTTTGCTGATTCCCCATTTATTGACAAGATCAGAGCCTTGCATGAGTTTTACCGGCAGGTACGGAAGGCCAAGGGCAGAAGCATGCAGCATGAGCATCAGTACATCTTGAGAATAGTCTTCGAACAGCATTTTTTTGTTCTTTTCTATTTCGTTACGGAATCTGCGGGCAACGTTCGTATAACCTGAATTTGCAATGTAACAGTTAATAAAAGCCCGCACCCGTCCTTCACCGATCAGCATATCCCAGTCGCCGCCTGCGGGACCGGAATAACCGGTAAAATCACCTAAGCCTTGCCGTAGAATTTCACAGACTGCAGCATAAGGTTTTCTGTTTGTCGTAAAACCGCCAAAACATAGACTGTCGCCTGATTTTACATACGTTTTGATTGCATCGTGCAATGACATCACCTTACTCATAATAGTTCTCCTTCTGCCTTTATAAAGTGTATACAATGAGGTATCATTAAAAAATATATCGCAAAGACATCCTTTCGATCATTTACCGAAAATCAGCATAAAATAACCTGCTGCAACTGCTGAACCAATAACCCCTGCAACATTCGGGCCCATCGCATGCATGAGTAGGAAGTTTGTCGGATTTTCAGAGGCGCCGACCGTTTGCGCAACCCGCGCCGCCATAGGAACTGCTGAAACTCCTGCTGAACCAATAAGGGGATTAATTTTTCCCCCTGTTATAACGTACATTAATTTTCCAAGAAGAACACCGCCGACCGTAGACATACAAAATGCAAACAAGCCCATAAAGATAATCGCGATTGTTTGTACACGGAGAAATAATTCCCCATTAGCGGTAGCGCCAACCGTAACGCCAAGCATAATGGTAACAATATTAATCAAAGCATTCTGAGCCGTGTCAGATAAACGCTGCACAACACCGGATTCTTTAAAAATATTGCCCAGCATCAACATACCTAATAAAGGAGCGACCGACGGCAACAGCAAAGTTGTAAATAAAACCGTGCCAATCGGAAATACAATTCTTTCGGTTTTGCTTATTTTACGCAGCTGCTTCATCTTTACCGCCCGCTCTTTCGGGGTCGTAAGTAACTTCATAATAGGCGGCTGAATTAATGGAATCAACGCCATATAAGAGTACGCGGCCACCGCAATCGGAGCCAATAATTCGGGAGCCAAATTATTGGCAATATAAATAGAAGTAGGACCGTCTGCACCGCCGATAATAGAAATAGCTGCAGCCTGCTTTGCAGAGAAAATAGGCAACGCATTTGCAAACATAAACGTAACATAAATACCGAATTGAGCCGCAGCACCTAACAAAAGGCTAATAGGATTAGCAATAAGCGGCCCAAAGTCAGTCATTGCGCCAATTCCCATAAAGATGAGACAGGGGAATAAATTGCTTTTAATGCCGTTATAAATAATCCGTAAAACACCTGAAGCATACCAGGGCTCTGCCTCTTGCATCAAATTTGCCAATGGCAAATTCGTTAAAAACACACCGAATGCTATAGGAAGCAGCAACAAGGGTTCAAACTGTTTTACGATGGCTAAGTAAATCAAAATGAATGCAATAACAAACATCACCAAACTTTGCCATGTCAAAGCGGCAAAACCGGATTTTGCCATCATAATCTCTAAAATTCTAATGAATTCCATGCCCAGCCCCTTATTTAACCTCTATGAGCACTGCATCCGTATCTACGGTATCTCCTTTTTTCACCTTTACAGCAGACACTGTCCCCGCAACTTCAGATACAATTTCCGTTTCCATCTTCATAGCTTCCAAGATAACAGCAACTTGTCCAACAGCTACAGCGTCACCTTCCTTTAGTTTAACATCTAAAATAGTACCAGGCATCGGGCTTACAATAGCACCACCCGCTCCTGCACTGGCGGCAGGTTTAGCTGCTGCCGGCTGCGGTGCAGCTGCACGAGGAGCAGTAGGGGCCGCCTCCGTTCTTGGACGTGGCCCACGCTCCATCGGTTTTCTTGACAACGAAGAAGTACCTCCGCCTACTTTCTCTACCTCAACTTCATACTTTTGACCATTGACCGTTACAATATACTGCATACTATTACCACTCCTTATGATGCATTTTATATTTTTTTGATACTTGTTATGACAAATCTATCCAAAGGCTCTCTGCTCTCTTCGCTCACCGCAGCTGCAATAACTGCCACTGTTACTGCTTCAGCATGTGCAGCAGCAGGAGCAGCACTTGCAGGCGCCGACGTTACCTTGGCTGTGTTAACTAAATTCTTCTCTAATGACGAAATAGCTTTAGATACTATTTTAACAAAGAACGCAAGAAACACGAGCGATAAAAATACGATAGCTATGCCTAACAACGATGAAAACAAGCTTTCCGAGAAGCTTATATATTCTGTTGTAATCATCAGCATTCCCCCTGTAAACATATGGGTAGCCTTAAAACCGCCTACAACGTTAAAGCTACCCATAACAGTAAAGTAATCAAAGAGCATCTTGCAAAAACTTCATTTTTTAGATGCCCCCTAAATTAAAAAAAAGCATCGGTGAATACTCAACACCTTCTTAATATAAAGGTGGTTTACTCCTAAAGCGTAAACCACCTTTTAAGTACTGCATAACACGTTGTTTAAAAATTATCCTACAAAGAAACTGGTGAATGTTTGAATGATAATCGCGTTGATAAAGTCAATAAACAATGAACCAACTAACGGAACTGCCAAGAATGCTTTAGTAGAGAAGCCGTTTACAGAGGTGAATGCTTCCATGTTTGCAATAGCATTCGGCGTAGCACCCATACCGAAACCGCAGTGACCGGTTGCAATAACTGCCGCATCGTAGTCCCGCCCCATGATATTAAAGGTAACAAAATAAGCAAACAAAGCCATAAGAACTGTTTGCACCAAAAGAATAACCACAAGCGGTATAGCTAAGTCGGCCAATTCCCATAATCTCATTGACATCAACGCAATAGCAAGGAAGAAAGACAAACATACGCTTCCGATAATACCGATTTCATCAATAGGTGTTTTATGTTCGGTTGTATCAACAACGTTGCGCATGATCGCCGCAACAAGCATAGGAATTAAGTACGCCGGCAGTGATAAGCCTGCTTTTTTAACAATCGGAGTAACAATAGCACCAACACCCATTGCAATACCGATCATACAAGCAGCTCTAAAGAAAGAAGATTCAGACATATGGTGCACTGCAGTAGAAGCGGTAGCAGCTTCATCATGTTTAATTCTTTGTTCTTTACATACCAGCTTATGCTTATCCATCAGGCGCTTGGCGATCGGGCCGCCGATTACGCATCCTGCAACCAAACCGTACGTTGCCGACGCAATAGCCACAACACTCGCCCCCGTAACACCCCGCTCTTCAAGATACGGCCCAAAGGCTCCCGAAGTACCGTGTCCTCCTGTCAACGGAATTGAACCTGCCGCCAAACCGATACCAGGATTAAGACCGAATACTTTCGCCAGCAGTACGCCGATAGCATCTTGGAAAATAACCAAGACAACGGCACACAGCAGGAACATTATAACGCCTATTCCCCCTCTCCGTAGGGAAGCAAGACTTGCCAAAAAGCCTACAGTAGTAAAGAATACTACCATAAAGAAACCTTTCAAATTTCCGTCAAACTTGAGCTCAAACGTCCCAGTATTATGCCCAATCAACATCAAAATTGAAAAGAGAGTTCCTCCAATAACAGGAGCCGGAATGTAATACTTTTGTAAAACATTAACTTTTGCTTTAAGGCCGCTTCCCAAAAGGTAAAGCACAATAGCTAAACCTAATGTAAGATACATATCTAACGTAACCGTAATCATCTTTATTACCTCCTCATACAAGATGCATTTCGTATAAAACCTATACAAAAAACTACTGAATCTTATTTTTGCAATCGCCGGTATCCAAATATTCTTTGAGATTGTCAAACGTTGTCTCAATCATATTCATCGCAGCTTCATCAGTATATGAGCCCACATGCGGAGTAATGATAACACGCGGGTACATATTGATCAGCTTTTCAAAAGCGGGCACCGGCAATGTCTTTCCTGCAAAATCTTTAAAGAAGATAGCAACTTCATTATCAAGCGTATCGATACCTGCGCCGTATACTTTACCGCTTTCCAAGGCCTCAACTAAGGCATCGGTATCCACAAGCTCCCCTCTTCCGGTGTTAATCAGGATAACATTATCCTTCATTTTTGCAAAAGCTTCTTTAGTTATAACTTTTCCATTTTCTTTAATATAAGGAGCATGAAGGGTGATAATATCAGATTTTGCCAATACCTCATCCAGCGAAACTTGTGTAACAATGTCATCCACCCCTGTTTTTGGGAAAAGATCAAAACCGATAACATGCGCACCCAAACCTTTAAATAGTTTAGCGGCGGTCATCCCGATACGGCCAAGACCAATAACACCAACAGTACAATTACGAACTTCACGCGAAAACATCTGTTTGTCTACTATAAAGTTCTTATCTTTGGTTTTATTGCCGGTGTAGGCAACATTTCTCAACAATGTCATTGCTAAACTTAACGCTAATTCAGCGATGGCATTCGGTGAATAAAAAGGCACGTAAGCTGTTTTAAATCCAAGCTGTTTTGCATAAGGGATATCGATATGATTTACGCCGACAGTTCTTGTCATAACATATTGAACGCCCATTTCTTTATAAATATCTAACCGCTCCTTAGTTGCAAAACAGTTGCCCCGTAATACAACCGCTTCATGACCGGCGGCTTTCCTTGCTGTCGCCTCATCAGTTAGATATTCAGGAATAAGTGTCATGGCATAACCGAATTTTTTATTAACTGCTTCGAAAATCGGTATTTCGACATCTCTTACACCGTAAAAAATTATTTTCACTCCTAAACCTCCTTGTACAATAATAGCCCACTGGTAATAAGTAAGATAGAACAACGCCAAACAAAATACATACAGCTTTTATAAAAGTGTAACCGATTATAAGCTTTTCTGTTTTAATTAAGCTTGTTTTAATCGAATATAAAACCAATATATATTTAATTTTAATATGCCAAAATCATATTGTCAAGGATGAAAAAATCAGATTTATTGGAGAAACCAGCAGGCGCTTCTAAGAAGTAAGGTTAAAAATGAAAAGAGGGAAAGTACCATCGTATACGAAGGAAGAGAAATATCACTCATACCTGGTTGAGGGGACAAGACCTTGAAATACGATGTTCTAAATTGCACCTTAAAATGCAACAGTTGAACAAAGTGTGAACTTTGGAAACTGTTGCATTTATGCGCGGCACGCGCATACGTTAATAGCCGACATTTGCAAAGCAAACTCGCCGTGTTTTTTCCAGCGGCTGAAAATAAACCTACTATTTGCGCGATTTCGAACTCGCACGCCATGGTGCGACAAGGAGTTATCGCACCATGGCGAATACGTCCCCATAACGTTTACTCACCCAGCCTCTGCTCGGGGGATTTGCCCCTTAACAAACGCCGAGCGTACCAAGTATAATAATAACGACAGAAGATAGTAACGGTATGACAACTGTATTCATACCAATGTCAAAATACGACTCTTTATGAGTCATTTCAGTTACTGCAAGCAGTGTAATAACCGCTCCGTTATGCGGTAAGGTATCTAAGCCTCCACAAGCAACCGCGGTAACCCTATGTAATACCTCAGGCGAAATACCCATTGCAGCAGCCTGCTGCATAAACGTATCCGCAAAAGTTGAAAGAGCAATAGACAACCCTCCTGAAGCAGACCCCGTGATCCCGGCAAGTACCGATGCGGAAATAGTACCCCCGACCAGCGGGTTCCCTCCTGACAATGCCATCATGCCGCCTGCAATGACAGTAAAACCTGCAAGCGTTTTAATCACATTTCCATAGCCTACTTCAGAAGCAGTATTCATAACCGCAAGGAACGAACCGGAAACGCCGTCTTTAAGCGTTTCAATAATACCTCCCTGCTGGGCAATACGCTGCCAATTAAGGACAATACAAAGCACAATACCAACCAATAATGCTGCAATGAGCGACCAAGAGCCAGCAACTGCTGATAACCGCGTATTGTAAGGAGCTGTCTCAAGATACGCATACCGTTCATTCCCCACAAACACAAACCGTGCTAAAATAAAGTTCAACACAATAACAATAACGATGGGGAGAAATGCAACCCATGCATTCGGTAAATGAGCATCATCAATTTTGGCTAACTTTTCATTCGGATGGTTCCCATATCCTTCGCCTTTTGCAACAGCACTGCGAACTCGACGCGTAATCCAGAACAAGCCGCCCACCAACATAATAATTGTAGCAATAATACCCAATACCGGCGCAGCAAATGCATTAGTCCCTAAGTAACGCATGGGAATAGTATTTTGAATCTGCGGCGATCCGGGAATAGCCGTCATGGTAAACGTAAAAGCACCCAGTGCTATACAAGCGGGAAGAAAGCGCTTCGGAATATTTGCATTTCTAAAAAGCACCGCACCGATCGGATAGATTGCAAACGCTGCAACAAACAACGATACTCCGCCGTATGTAATAACTGCACAAGATAGCACAACTGCAAGCGCCTCTTTTCCCTGTCCCAAATGCTTCGTGATAAAATCTGCAATCGCTTTCGCACTACCGGTTAAATCCATTATTCGTCCAAAAATAGCTCCGAACAAAAAGAAGGGGAAATAATTTCTAACATAGCCCCCTAAATTCGACATATATGTCTCAGTATAAGTCGCAAATGCATGAAACGGCGTTTGCGTCGCCAAAGCGGTTAATGCAGCCGCAAGCAGCGCCAGAAACGGAGCGAGCAGCACAACCGACCACCCTTTATACCCTAAATAGATAAGTAATACCAATGATACTACTACTGCAACAACAGTCATACATTACTCCTTCAAAAATTATTTTACTTTAGGGGGCATTACCACCGCTTGCCCTTTAATCGCCACCACGCCATCTTGATTAGTCAATACAGTTTCAAGGATGGCTCTATTTTTCTCAACATTGAGCTCTGTAACCGTTACGGTAGCGGTTACTGTATCACCAATATGTACCGGCGCCGTAAATTTCAGGTCTTGCCCCACATAAATGGTGCCAGGTCCTGGCAGCTGCATACCAATTGCAGCAGAAATAAAGCTTGCTCCAAGCATACCGTGTGCGATTCTGGTTTTAAACATTGTCTTACTTGCTGCCACTTCATTCGTATGTGCAGGATTCAAATCTCCTGAAATACCTGCAAATAAATAAACGTCTGTCTCCGTAACCGTTTTTGATATACTGGCGCTCTGCCCAATCTTCATTTCATTAATAGTCATTTATTTTACCTCCCCGTAGACGGTCTAAAATCACAACTTCATTTTTTCGTCTGCGAATATACGTGCATCCATTGTTTTAACAGCATGCATAATGGGTTTAAAATCCATATGAGCAAGAATATCTTTTTCGATATCGATACCCGGGGCCACTTCCGTCAACTCAACGCCGTCTTTTGTTAATCTAAAAACAGCACGTTCTGTTACATACAGGACTTCCTGGCCGATCTCATTGGCATACGCACCGGAAAACGTGATTTGCTCCACTTGTTTCAAAAATTTCTTACTGGTTCCTTCCGTAGCAGTAACCAGCTTTCCGCCTTGTACTGACTGCTTCAAACCGCCTGCCGTAAAGGTGCCACAGAACACAACCCTTTTTGTATTTTGCGTAATATTAATAAACCCACCACAACCTGCAATTTTAGGCCCAAAGCGGGATACGTTCACATTTCCCTGCTCATCCACCTCTGCCAACCCAAGAAAGGCGATGTCGAGCCCGCCACCGTCATAAAAGTCAAATTGGAACGACTGGTGCAAAATTGCATCGGGATTTGTGGTAACGCCAAAATCGCCTCCGCCTGCGGGCACACCACCTATAGTCCCGGATTCCGTCGTGAGCACCATACCCTGTATACCTTCTTCCGCCACTATTGCCGCAACCCCTTCCGGCATACCGATACCGAGGTTCACAATTGCATTCGGCATTAACTCCATAGCACATCGGCGAGCAATAATTTTACGGTTAGACAGCGGCAAGGGCTCAACGGAATTAACCGGTACCCGTTTCTCTCCTGAGAATGCAGGATTATAGTAAGTAGCTTTCGTTTGCAGATGATTTTCCGGTTGAGCAATAACAATCGCATCAACGTAAATCCCGGGAATATGCACCAAACGGGCATCAAGTGCACCGTATTCAACCATTTTTTCAACTTGTACAATGACTTTGCCACCATTCGTTCTTGCAGCCTGTGCAATCGGCAGCACATCTGCGAGTGTCCCCTCATGCTCAAGCGTACAATTTCCATACGTATCAGCATATGACGCTCTCAAGACAGCGACATTAATATTTATTGACGGATAAAATAATTTTTCTTTATTTTCTATTGAAATCAGCTTTACAATATCGCCGCGTTCGCGCGCCTTATCGTTAATTTTACCGCCCTCAAGACGCGGATCAACAAATGTTTTTAATCCCACGTGCGTAATAAGGCCAGGCCGCTTTGCAGCAATTTCACGGAATAATTGAGAAACAACCCCTTGCGGTATGTTATATGCCGCTACTTTGTTTTCCAATGCAAGTTTTTGCATACGCGGCTGCAATCCCCAATGACCGCCGATGATACAAGCACATAATCCTTCTTCCGCAAGATGGTTCAGCTGCTTTTCAGCAGAATCCCCCTGTCCCGCGCCGTAAATTACGGTTAATTGTTTAGGAGCATTATGGGTTAAAAATTCCTTTTGGATAGCCTGAGAAACTTCCTCAGCATGCACTGCACAAACGAAACCGTTAAATGCAAGCGTATCCCCGTCCTTAATATAAGTACGAACAGCCTCTTGAGCTGTCATAACTTTTACCATGACTATTCCCTCCATTTTTGCTTTAGTTTTAACCGGCCGGTCGCAAAAGGTTGATTATCATTCGTAAAAAAAACTTTTCATGAATTACAATCATTTTTATGATACCCCCCCCCCCTCGGAAAAAGTCAATACATTTTTAATAGAAATGCTGTTTTTTATCTGAGTTAAATGTAAGAGAAAGGTAACTGATTGTTTTTTCTAAAAGGGTACCGCTGCATATGTACACGCTCTATCTGCAACAGATTGGCAGCATCTTGTATCACCCATGCCATCTTGCGATTCTATACATAAAAATTATCATTGTTTTTCCAAACAGAATGGTATATACTTTTTTATATAGAGAAACTCTTAAAAATCTTTTACTATATTCAAAAGAGAAGAGATGAGACGGTTTTTCAATCACTGCAAAACAAGGAGATTCAAAGATGGATTTTACATTGAGCAGAGAACAACTCATGGCTCAGCAATTGTTTCGTGACTTTGCACAAAACGAAGTAAAGCCAATTGCTGCCGAAGTTGACGAAGAGGAAAAATTTCCTGAAGACAATGTCAAAAAAATGGCTAAACTCGGTTTTTTTGGGATTCCCGTACCGAAAAAATACGGCGGACAGGGAGCAGACGTACTGACATATGCTATGTGCGTTGAAGAAATGAGCAAGGTATGCGCTACCACCGGTGTTATCATTTCCGCGCACACATCGCTTTGTATCGATCCTATTCTGCATTTTGGTACCGAGGAACAAAAACAAAAATACGTTCCCGACTTAGCATCCGGCAAAAAAATCGGCGCATTCGGCTTAACAGAACCCGGCGCGGGAACCGATGCACAAGGCCAACAGACGACCGCAGTGCTCGATGGAGATCACTGGGTGTTAAACGGCAGCAAAATTTTTATTACCAATGCAGGCTTTGCAGATGTTTTTATCGTTATTGCGGTAACAGGGATTGTGAAAGACAAGAAAGGCCGTTCTATGAAAGAAATCAGCGCGTTTATCGTCGAGCGGGATTTCCCCGGTTTTTCGGTCGGTAAACACGAAAAGAAAATGGGTATCCGCGGCTCTTCCACCTGCGAACTGATTTTTGAAGACTGTATCGTACCAAAAGAGAACTTACTCGGTGTCCAAGGCAGGGGCTTCATCATTGCAATGGCAACCCTTGACGGCGGCCGTATCGGTATTGCAGCCCAAGCGCTCGGCATCGCACAAGGCGCTATCGATGAAACCGTAAAGTACGTCAAAGAGCGTGTACAGTTCGGCAGAAGAATCAGCCAGCAGCAGAATACACAATTCCAGCTTGCGGATATGGCGGCGCGGACACAAGCGGCTCGCTACCTCGTATACGCGGCAGCCTGCAAGAAGAACGCTGCGAACGAAAATGCTACCATCCGGTATTCAGTGGACGCAGCAATGGCCAAGCTCGTTGCAGCAGAAACAGCAAGCAATGTAACGCGCCGCTGCTTACAGCTATTCGGCGGGTACGGCTACACACGCGACTATCCAATCGAACGCATGATGCGCGATGCAAAAATTACGGAAATATACGAAGGTACGAGCGAAGTACAGCGTATGGTTATTGCCGGAAATTTGGGTGTAAACTAAGGAGGACCAATACAGATGAAAGCTATTGTTTGTGTAAAACAAGTTCCCGATACATCAGGGAAGGTTGCCGTTAAAGAAAATGGGCAGCTTGACCGTGCTTCAATGATGACTATCACCAATCCTGACGATTTAAATGCCATTGAAGCCGCATTGCAGCTGAAAGATCAAACCGGCTGCGAAGTTGTTGCCGTCTCGATGGGGCCTCCTCCCGCCGAAAGCATGCTCCGTGAGCTTTTGGCACGAGGCGTGGATAGAGCCGTGCTTGTGTCAAGCCGTGAATTCGGCGGCAGCGATACCTATGCAACCAGCCAAATCCTCGCAGCCGCAGTTCGCCGCGTTGGAATCGGTCCTGAAGATGTGGTATTTTGCGGACGCCAAGCGATCGACGGCGACACTGCGCAGGTAGGGCCGCAAATTGCCGAAAAACTCGAACTGCCGCAGATAACGTATGCAGCAGACATTAAAAAAGAGGGCAATACCCTTACGGTAAAGCGTATGCTCGAAGATGGCTACATGCTTCTTAAAGTCAAAACCCCCTGTCTTATCACGTGCATTAAAGAACTCAATGAACCCCGTTATATGAGCATCAGCGGCATCATGGACTGCTACAGTAAGCCCTACGAGGTATTCAATTATGAAACATTAAAAGATGACCCGCTTATCGAGAAAGATACGATCGGCCTTGAAGGATCGCCGACAAACGTATACAAATCCTTTACTCCGCCGCAAAAGGGTGCCGGCATGATGCTCGAAGGCGCTGATAAAGCTACATGCGAAAAGCTTGTCGGCCTATTAACCGAAAAGCATATTATTTAATTGAAAGGAGGAGAAAAGATAAATGGCTTACGACAGCAAAGACACTGAAGCTTTTAAAGGCGTATGGGTATTTTGTGAACAGCGCAATGGAGAGATTCTCAATACCTCATTTGAGTTATTGAGTGAAGGCCGCAAACTAGCTGACGAATTAAAGACTAACCTGTGCGGCGTGGTACTCGGCAAGGGTATTAAAGAAGACGCTTTAAAAGGACTGGGCGGCTACGGCGCTGACACCGTCTACTACTGCGAACACGAGCTTTTAGCAGATTACACCACCGATGCGTACACTAAAGTGATTACTGCATTAGTACAGGATAAAAAACCAGAAGTATTCCTTATCGGCGCCACGACCATCGGCCGCGATTTAGGCCCGCGCTGTGCAGCACGGCTTCACACCGGTTTAACGGCAGACACAACGCATTTGGATGTCGATACCGAAAAATACAAAGACTTCCTCCGCGCCAATTCCACCATGGATATCGATAAAATGCCGTTCAAAGTCAATACAAACTTAAAGATGACCCGTCCGGCATTCGGCGGCCACCTCATGGCAACTATTGTATGCCCCCGTTTCCGGCCGCAAATCGCTACCGTACGCCCCGGCGTTATGAAAAAACAGGACTACGATGCAGCCAAGGCAAGCAAAACGGTGGTTGAAAAGCCCGCCGTAGCGCTTTCCAAAGCCGACATCAGCGTTGAAATCCTTGAAATCAAGAAAACAGCAAAGGATCTCGTTGACCTTATCGGAGCAACTGTTGTGGTTGCCGTAGGACGCGGTATCAGTAAAGATCCAAAAACAGGCATTAAACTGGCAGAGGATTTGGCTCAGGCGCTCGGCGGCGTTGTCGGCGCTTCCCGTGCCGTGGTTGACTCAGGCTGGATAGACGCCAACCAGCAGGTAGGACAAACCGGAAAAACCGTCCATCCGCACATCTATGTGGCAGTCGGTATTTCAGGCGCCATCCAGCACCTAGCCGGTATGCAGGACTCTGAGTATATCATTGCGGTGAACAAAAATGCAGATGCACCAATCTTTCAGGTAGCTGACTACGGCATTGCTGGAGACCTTTTTAAAGTGCTCCCCATGCTTACCGAAGCGGTAAAGGCCGCAAAGGGCAGCTTGTAATGCTGCCGTTTGAGCGCAAATCGCGCTCAAACATGACTAGCCAAACTGATTGTCAAAAGCGTACAAGGACGTACGCTTTTGACAATGCGACACCGTAGCATACCCTTCTACTACTTCGACCTTTTACACATTACCCTACACAACCACCACTTCCGGCTCCAGTAAGAATCCCGTTTGATCTTTTACCCGCTGCTGTATCGTCTCGATTAAGGTGTGAACCTCTTTTGCAGTTGCACTTCCCGTGTTCACAATCAAATTCCCATGCCAAGGAGCTACCTGCGCGCCGCCGATTTGCAGGCCGCGTAGCCCTGCCTCATCTATCAACTGTCCTGAAGGTTTTCCAAAAAGATGATTATTTTTGAAAACGCTTCCTGCTGAAGGCAGCTTAAAGTGCCCCTTGTTTGTTCTATCGATAATGCGTTCCTGCATCCTGCCTTCGATAGCAGCACGGTTACCGGTTGCCGCCTTAAACGTGAGCTCAGTAACAATAGGCCTGCCTTCGCACAACGTAGCGTACTGTCCTGCTATCGGCTGAAAAGGCGAACGCTTATAAGCCCAATCCTCCGCTTGCATGCGGTACTGCCGCTCAATAACGCCCGCCTCCGTGCACACCAGCGCTGAGGCGGATACCAGTACATCAGAGACAGCAGTTCCGTAGCAGCGAGCGTTCATAAAGGCTGCTCCGCCTACGGTGCCCGGTAAACCTGCAAAATCTTCCAACCCTGTCAGGCTATGAGCAGCATAGAAACCGGTCAGCTCCTCCATCAACACGCCCGTCTGCACACGAACCAGCGGCATACCGCCTTCAACCTCGATAGCGATACCTTTGAGCGCCACAGTATGGACCACCGCACCGTGCACCCCTTCATCGGCAATGAGCACATTGCTGCCACCACCTAGTATCACCGTAGGGATATGCTCGATATGCACAAACTGGAGCGCAGCTTTCAGTTCGTGCACCGTACGGGGGCGTATATACAGCGCTGCACTACCGCCTATGTTAAAGCTCGTTAATTCCTTAAGCGAAATAGTACGGCTGATTATTGCAGCATATTTTATTAAAAACTTGCTTTTTTCTTCCATTTAGCGTACATTAACCATGCAGAATATTAAACCTGGTGCGAAAACTTCCGTTTCGGAACGGGTTACTTTGAAATGCGATTTAGAACTCGCCAGACTGGCTCGGCAACGCAGTTACCGAACCAGGTCTACTATACACTATTTGTTACTCATGCGAATAGTAGAGTAAGGAGCAAATAATGGCTTTACGCGTGTATAATACATTAGGATATAAAATAGAAGATTTTATACCGATTACTCATACAAACCACGTTGGATTTTACGGCTGCGGGCCGACAGTGTACAATTACGCTCATATTGGGAACTTACGCGCCTATGTGTTTCAAGATACTTTATTCAGATTACTCAGTTTTTTAGGGTATGCAGTCACTCACGTGATGAACATAACTGATATTGGCCATCTTTCAGGCGATTGCGACGAAGGCGAAGATAAAATGGTAAAAACCGCTCAAGAGCGCGGGCAGAGCGTACTAGAAATAGCTGACTTTTATACCAAAGCCTTCTTTAAAGACACAGAGAGGCTGAATATTTATATGCCTACCGTTGTATGTAAGGCAACGGAACATGTCCCTGACATGATTGAGCTCATTAAGCGGCTGGAGGCCAACGGGCATACCTACTTTGCCGGAGGGAACTTGTACTACGACGTAAGCACGTTCCCCGCATACGGCGAACTAGCCCGACTGCACCTCGAAGACCTGAAAGCAGGAGCGCGCATCGAAGTAGATGCCAATAAACGCAATCCGTACGATTTTGTGCTCTGGTTCACCAAAAGTAAATTTGAAAATCAAGCACTTGTTTGGGATTCACCGTGGGGAAAGGGATACCCCGGTTGGCATATTGAATGTTCAGCGATGAGCATGAAATACCTCGGCGAATCGTTCGAAATCCACACCGGCGGCATTGATCACATCCGCATCCACCATACCAATGAAATTGCTCAATCAGAGGGAGCAACTGGGAAAAAATGGGTAAAATACTGGCTGCACAATGAATTTTTAGTCATGAATAAAGGCAAAATGTCCAAATCAACCGGGGAATTTATCACGCTCGACAAAGTACTTGAAGCAGGCTTCGCACCGCTCGATTACCGCTTTTTACTGCTCGGGGGGCATTACCGAACTCAGCTCACCTTTTCGTGGGAAGCAATGGAAAGTGCTCAGCATGCGCGGAAAAACCTTGAACAGCGTATTGTAAAACTCCTCGATCAAATACCTTCGTTTGACCCGAGCATCTTGCCGCCTTTGCAGCAGATAACTAAGGAAAAAGCCTATAGCCTCTTAACCACTGAAACAGCGAAGCAATATCTTACCAGTTTTATCAATGCACTGGAAGAAGACATCTCTACCCCGAGGGCACTGTCAATACTCCAGCAAGTGTTAAAAGACAAAGCTATCAGCGCCCAAGAAGCCCTCACCATACTCTGGATTTTTGATAGCGTATTGGGCTTACAGCTTGTCGCAGAAGCTCGTGCACTGCAAACACAACCAGATGACGTGCAAATAGAAGACCAAGCAAAAATTGAAGCGCTCGTTGCAGAACGCGCTGAAGCAAAAAAACAAAAAGACTATCAGAGGGCGGATGCAATACGCGAAATACTGAAAGCTCAGGGCATCACAGTGGAAGACACAGCTCATGGAACTGTGTGGCGGAAACTGTAGGGCATCTTCTAAAAACCTTGTTGGATTTTTAGAAGATGCCTCAGCAGCTTTTAGCTGATAACGAGTTTTTTATAAGTCTTTATATATCAGTAACTTATGAAAAACGTCGCAAAAGGAGGCTAAAGAAAACCTCTAGCAAACTGAGGTTTTTGGAGGTTCTCTGTAACATTTTGGAGGCTTAGTTGTTTGAAAAAACAGAATCTCTTAATGCGCTTTCTGCTACAGACTTTCGGCGTATTTATGATACAGTGATCGCTATGCTGTATAAAGTAGCCTATAATATTGTCCGTGAAGAAGACGCTGCAGAGGATATATGTCATGACGCCCTGATTAAAATGACAGAAAAAGCAATGCGTTTTCCATCAATGAACGATGCCAAATATTGGTTAATCCGCGTGGTAAAGAACGCTTCGCTTAACTATGTCAAGCGCCGCCTACTTGAGAAAAAAGTATATGCCCGTGCATTTAAAGAAGGTAGCCGCCGTATGGATTCAGGTGAAACGGCTCTCCTGAAAAATGAAACAAAGCAGCAAGTACACCGCGCACTAGAACAGCTCCCTGAAAAATTGCGCATAACGCTACAGCTTTGCGAATACACCGGTTTAAATTATAAAGAAATCGGTCGAATACTAGGTATTAGTGAAGGCAACGTAAAAGTGCGCATTTTCCGTGCACGTGAAGGCCTTGCAAAAATTATAGGAGAAGAGAATGTCTACCTGTCCTAACAAAGAACTTTTTTCAGCATACCTCGATGGAGAGATTCCCTCCCCATGGAAAGAGCGGCTTGCAGACCACCTACAAAAGTGCTACGAATGTCAAAAGCGCTACGATTCCTACCAGAAACTGCATACCCTGATGCAGCGTTATGCTTTTCCATCGGAAAAAGATTTTGTGCAATCATTTTCTCTATTGGCAACAAAACGAAAAATGGCATTGCGCCGGAAAAAAAGCGATGCCAAAAAGATGAAAAAGCATTGGATCCATTCTTCAGTGAGCGTGCCTGCGCCCGCCTGTGCTGCAGCACTCTTGCTGCTCGTTTTTATGCCTGTCTTTTTCTTTATGCGAAAAGAACCGCATAAAGCACCACTGTCTACCGATTCTTTTAAACCAATAATACCGGTATCGCTCGAACAGCAACACAGGATCCGGCAATTACACAGTAGCGGGCTCTATAGTAACGACATTCCCTATTCATTTCTACAAAAAAGAATTATTAGTGAAGAACTCTTTACGATTGGAGACTTTATGATGCTGTATGCAGATAGAAAAGAGCTGTTTCCCGACTTGCCCACTGTTTCTTTAACTACAGCTGTAGCGGATGCAGCCGTTTTGCACCAGTGGGAGATCAGCGCTGCAGTACAGCCTACCAACGATACAAAAACCGCTTTGCGGCATAAATAGCATCGCAGCATCAAAGCACTGCTAAAAGAACGCTCATGACAGAAAGACGAATATATCATCAACGCCTCTCTAACAACAGTACCGATTCAGGATGTACAATATAAGGATAACGTAAGCATTTATGAGAAGGCCTTTTTCCTACTTTATAAGAAAATATCCGCTTATTCGCTTCTGCCTGTTTTTTCTCATTATGAGCCTTTCGCTTGGATCTATCCTCTTTTTTTCATTTTCAACGCTCCAGCGCAATACCATCACCGCCATTACACCGCAGATCGCGCGCCCCGGAGATGAAATCACCCTACAGGGCAATAACTTCGGCACCAAGCTATCGAATTCGTGGGTGATGATCGGTACTAACAAAATCAAGCCCGATCAGTGCCTTTCATGGACTAATACCGAAATTACGTTTAAAGCCCCTGCAGATCTGCATGAAGATTTGGTGTACGTGGTAACCAAAAACAAGCAGGGCAACAATACGGTTTTATTAGTAAATGCCTCAGCGTTACCAGTGCAATCTAGTCTCTCACCAACCAGCACACTGCCCGTCATTGAAACGCTCAGTACCACTTCAGGCGCTATAGGAAGCGTGATAGCAATTTACGGAAAAAACTTCGGTCATACGAGGCGTAGTTCTTCGGTTATTTTTACCGGGATGCAGAATAGCATAGTGCCGCAAACACCGGCAAAAAGCCTCGTGCTTGAAGGTGCTGCAACGTGCAGCGATTTGGATTACGACTATGAGTACTGGAGCGACCGTGAACTGCGGGTACGGATCCCAGACGGAGCTGATTCAGGCGATATTGTGGTAGCAACCGAAACAGGCACAAGCAACCCTCTTTTTTTTAACGTAAAAAACAAAGCGGGCAGCAAACGGTATACCAACACCAGAACATACCATATTGTTTCAGAAGTCGAAATTTCCGATTTTGACGCTGCCCTACCGAATACGTTGTTCTTACGGGTACCCATTCCGCAGCAAACAAATCAACAGCACACGGTCACCATTGATGCTATCGAACCCAAGCCTTTTATTGTATCCTACCAAGGAGCAAGTTTACACCGCTTTCACAATATTCCACTAAAAGCCAAAACCATTATAAAGCAAGAATATAAAGTAGAGCGAAGCGAAGTTACTACCGAAATCAACGAAAAAGAACTTAAACCAGGTAAAAGTCAAAATCAAGCCCTGCATGCAGCGTATACTGAAGCAACCGCTCTATTCCCTACGCAAAATCCCGCAATAAAAGAGCTCTGCAAAACGATCGTAAGGAAAGACATGCATGACTATTACAATGCAAAAAAAATTTATGCGTATTTGATCGAACATATTGCCTTAAAACCAACTTCCATTACCGATATCGGTAAATCGCTGGAACAAGTACTCAAAACCAAGCAAGGCGATGCCTATGATCTTACCATGCTTTTTTGTACGCTTGCCCGAGCAGCTGGTATCCCTGCCATCCCTACCGCAGGGATACTCGTAACAAGCGATAAAAAAAGCATTATGCACTGGTGGGCGGAATTTTATGTAGCGGGATTCGGATGGGTACCGGTAGATCCGGCGCTTGGAGCAGGTATGTTCTTTAATATCGGCGAGACAAACAGAGAAAACAAAACGGAATGGTATTTTGGGAACCTAGACGCATACCGCATTGCCTTTTCACGAGGACTACAACCGCAGTCTCCTATGGTGCCAAGCGGAAAAATAGTAGCCAAAGAACGCAGTTATGCGTTTATGTCTATTTGGGAAGAAACAACGTCAAACGTCAAAGGCTATAGCTCCCTTTGGCGCTTGCCAAAAATAGTAGGTATTTATTAATGAAGGGCACTTTCTAAAAACTAAAGTTTTTCGAGGTTCCCTGAATACTATGACAAAAAGAATATTTCGTGTAAGGTACGTGTGTTATGCACTGTTTTTATGTTAAAAGGAGGGAACTATGGTTCATGTATTATCAGTAGGTGGTTCAATTGTGGCTCCTAAAGAGCCTGATCAAGCGTTTTTATCCCAGTTCACGCACAGGATCCGCACATGGCTCAGCGAAGAACTCAGCCGTAAACTTATCATGGTTATAGGCGGCGGCGGGCCTGCTCGTATGTATCAAAATGCCTATAAACAAATTGCAGCAAATAGTTTTTCAGCCGAAGAAGCAGACTGGATCGGCATTACTGCCACACGCTTAAATGCACAGCTACTCAAAGCGCTTTTTTCAGATATGTGTCCCAATCCGGTTGTATATGATCCGACAACCGTAGAGATATTTTCAGGGCGAGTGCTGATTGCCGCCGGCTGGAAACCGGGATTTTCCACCGATACCGATGCAGTATTATTAGCAGAACGCTTTTTTGCAAAGAAAGTCATTAATTTATCGAATATTGAAAAAGTGTATACCGACGATCCCAAAAAAAATCCTGACGCCAGCCCTATCGATTCTTTATCGTGGGATCAGTTTATCGCCATGATCGGTACTGAATGGGTACCGGGCAAAAACGTCCCCTTTGACCCTGTCGCAAGCTTGCGGGCTAAAAAAGCGGGTATACAAGTTATCTGTGCCGGAGCAACCGATATTGACAATATTGAAAATATACTAAATGACAAACCGTTTTACGGCACCACTATAGGATAAGGCATGAACTACTACGACATACTTGGAGTAAGCGAAAATACATCGGATGAAGAAATAAAAAAAGCTTACCGAACCAAAGCGCTGCAGTATCACCCCGACAAAAACCCCGGTAATAGCAGTGCAGAAGAAATGTTTAAAAACATAAACGAAGCATACTCAGTACTGTCCGATCCGCGAAAACGGATGGAATACAATGCATCGCTCTATAAAAAAGACGAAGCACCAGCATATGAATCCACTGCTTCCGCGTACCGGGACCCTTTTGGCACTTATACAGAAACAGGCCCCTTTTTCTATGAATTTAGATGGAGCACTGATCAGCAAGAACCTCAGCAAACGCCGGTACGCAACGGGCTGAATGCCTTAGTGAAAGGTATCATATACACATGGCTTGGAATAATAAGCTTTCAAACAATCCGCTTTTTTGGTATTATTTCGCTTATTTTTAGCTTTTCCTTTCTCATAAAAGGCGTCAAAAATCTAAAAACAGCGCTGTTATCATTTTTGAACCGCTAAAACCTCCGTTCAGCGTTCTCTAAAAATAATTCTCCCGCGGTTTAAATCGTAGGGAGACAGTGCAACTTTTACATTATCGCCCGGAACAATACGTATATAGTGCTTGCGCATTTTCCCTGACAAATGAGCTAAAATAATATGCCCGTTTTTTAACGCAACCCGAAACATGGTATTCGGCAATGCTTCTTTTACAACACCTTCAACTTCAATCGCTTCTTCTTTTGCCACGATTCCTCCAAAAATAGACTTTGGACCTTAAAAAACTGAAGTTTTTCGAGGTTCCTATTTGCTTTTTTTTATATTCAGGCGTATAATTGTAAAGTCTATCAACTTATTTGTCAACTGAGGAAGCACGGATTAGATGAGGAGTTCTCATTATCTAAAACCTGCCGGGAAACCGATACGAGCGGTACAAAACCACAGAGTTCTTCCGACAGTACAACAAGAAGCACGGACGATTTATCAAAGGCTGATTAATCCGCACACATCACGGTTAACCAGCGCTTCCATACGAGGAGTTATATTGTAGATATGGAAAAAGATTTTATTCAAGAAATGAAAGAAGCTCTTTCCCAAGGTCGAAATGACATCATAAAAACACTTGCAGCGAACAACGAAAATTTCCGTCAAATCATAGAATCGGTTGACCCAAAAGATTTCGGCGATATCGCTGCTGACGATACCGACCGGAAGATGCTCGATTTTATGGGTGAAAAAGACATGAAAAGAATGCAGCTCATTGAATCAGCGCTCGCACGCATTGAGCAAGGTAAATACGGTAAGTGTATTAAATGCGAAAAAATGATACCGGAAGATAGACTGCGCGCAATTCCCTACGCGTTGATGTGCATCGAATGTCAAACAGTATCTGAACGCAAAAAGCGTTAAAGGTGTAAACGGGAGGATCCTATGAAACAAGCATTTATCTTTGTTGCTGCCGGCTTTGAAGAGGTAGAACTTATCACACCGCTCGATTATTTAAGACGCTGTAATGTACCGACACAGCTCGTTGCAGTTGGAACTACGCCAGTGCAATCTTCCCGCGGCGTTTTAATTACGTGCGATGCAGTGTTGGAGCAAGTCCTTGATCAAGCGGAACATACCGCGCTCGTAGTGCTACCAGGAGGTATCCCCAACAGCACTACCTTAGGCGCAAGCGCACCGCTGCGCCAGTTCGTAGCAACGGCAGCGCAGCACGGCAGTATCATTGCAGCGATCTGCGCAGCGCCGGTATTGACGCTAGGAGCATGGGGCATGTTGGAAGGCAAACGATATACCTGCTATCCTGGAATGGGCGGAGAGCTCAGCACACCGCCTGTCAAAGACCTGCGAGTAGTACAAGACGGCAACATCATTACTGCATGTGCGGCAGGGGCTGCTGAGGAATTTGCGTTTTCATTAGTACATACCTTGTGTGGAGCGGAGCAAGGGCTGCAATTAAAACACGCTATTGTAGCGCGGTAATCTTACTATGGAAAAAGATGCGCTCATTGAATGGCAAAACGCCATCGTGCAATTACCCGACCGTGCTTTCTTTGATCTCATCCGTTTATACCTTGGTAAGATTACCACTCCTTTTAATAAACAGCGGCTCGTTGAAAAACTCTCCGGATTTTTATGTAAAAGCGACATACAGGATATAATTGTACAAGGCTTAGATTATGCTGACATTTGTATCTTAACAGCCATCGATATTCTGCCGTACGCCACCAAACCGGCACTCATACAATTTCTCGGTGAGGATTCTTCCGTATATGCGCGGTTACTCAATCTAGAAAATAGGCTTTTATTATACCGAACGAACATAAAAGAATCCACCACTGAAAAAGTGTATAAAATCACCCCACTTTTGTACGATTCATGTAAACCGTTACTCAACGAACGGCTGTTTTTCCTTCCTGAAAAACAAATTGAAAATACCCAATCCTTCACCTTTGCGGATGATATCATATTTATAGGGCTGTATACTTTTTTGCGCATGATGCCCGATGTACTAAAAAAAAACGGCTCCTTTAAGCAAAAAGCACTTACCATATTAGCAAAAATACTACCTGATTTTATGGCTGACCCACAGCGCATTACCCTTTTTTGCAATGCATTGCTCAACCTGGGGCTGGTTACCCGCTCAGAAACCTTGCTTATTCCGCAGGTAGAACGCTGGGCGACGTTTTTTCATCAAACTCCATTTGAGCGGAAAATGTATATAGCTGCCGCAGCCTGCGGACATGCACGGCGGAATCTCCTCCACATGCGGGCACAAATACTCGCTGATTTTCTTGCATATCTTCCCCCCCATGCCGCTTACACTGAGATAACACTCAAACGGATATACTACCGCATCGTACAGCAAATAGATATCACCTCATCCTTCGCCCATCCTGTTTTTGAGGAAGAAACAGAGCAGCTTGCCCCTGAAACGCTTTTGGAGGCTGCAAAACTATTTGGCTTTTTACACCAAAGCGGCGAATTATGGTATTGCATTACGGCCATATTCTCTGAAAAGCTGCAGCAGCAAGCGCTCATCCTTTCCCCTTCATTTGAGCTTACCTTATTGCCAAATACCGAAATAGCGCATATTTTTCCCGTTCTATCTTGTTTAGAACCTCTTTCTATTCAAACAACCGGCCGTTTTGAAATCACACAAGCGGCATGCGCACGGGCCTTTGAACAAAACCACACAGACCAAACACTCATCGCTTCCTTGCAAAAAGCAACGAACAATATGGTAGCACAAAATATCATCGCGCATATTACCGATTGGTATAGCAGGCACACTGCAGTAGGCTTGTATCAGGGGTTAATCTTAACAGTTTCAGAAAAAAAGAGAGCCGTTTTTAAACAACATGCATCGCTCGGCAGCCTTATCTATAAAGAATTAGCCGATGGAATTTTTTTACTGCATCATACCACTAGAGAAACGGTCCAAGCTTTACTCAAAAAAGCCGGCATAGATTGTGCCTGCTATAACACGCACCAGAGCGGGGCGTCAAGTTCACATCCACTCGCAGCCATTACAGCGTCTCCCCCCCACGACAATTCGCCGCAGACAAGCGTAGAAGCACCGCAAGAGCTTCTTTCCGTGTACAAAGAACGCTATGCGCTCCGTATAGCAGATTTAAAAGCAAACCTTGAGCGCATGACCTTTTCTCCTGAAGACAAACGCATATTACACGAAAAAATAGATCAAAAACTGATTATTTGTACGGATCAGCTTACGGCGCCCAGCGATGAGCAAACTACATATGAAATTTCCGCTCTTGATTTTCTTGGAAAAATACATACGGCAACCACCGCCATCCATGAGAATAACTGCTTAGAAATACATTTTGATAACGGGGGGACACCGCACATGCTGGTAGGCGTACCGATACACATAGAAAAAAACGAATACGATGCCGTGTTGATTCTACAACCAAAAGGAAGTACCACGTATGAACATATCTCCCTTGCACGTATCTCAAAAATGATTATGATAAAAGGGTATCTCTAAAAAGCTTGCTGGATTTTTAAAGGTTCCAAAAGGAATCGCTTTTTTTATAGCGGCAGCTTAAATAATCAACAACCCCGACGCAAGCGTCGGGGTATTAAACCTTCCGCACGAATAACCCTGGTGCGGAAACTTCCGTTTCGGAACAGATTACCTTGAAATGCGATTTAGAACTCGCACGCCCTATTCGACAACACAGTTATCGAATAGGGCTAATACCGGAAAGAGCTTATTTTTACTATGAACATGTCCGATACTATAATTGGGTTTTAGGAGACTTTGTGTAGGGCCCTCGAAAAACTGTTTCGCAATCCGCGTTAGCGGATATGATAATTATTTCCTTACAGAACAAGCCGATAGGCTTGAGTTTTTTGAGGTTCCCTGTATCACCAAAGTCATACTGGCATAAGGAGGTTTTTTACACTGTACATATGGAAACACCGTTTTTATTAGCCCCCTCATTATTAAGCGCAAATTTTGCACAGCTTACCGATGAATTAAGCTTTATTACATCGAACGGCGGCGATTGGCTGCATCTTGATATCATGGACGGCTCTTTTGTGCCGAATTTGACCTTTGGAGCGCCGGTAATCCGCAGCTTACGAAGCAAAACCAGCCTAGTTTTTGACGCTCACTTGATGGTAGAGCATCCGCAAAACTTAGTAAAAGATTTTGCTGAAGCCGGTACAGACTATTTTACCTTCCATATCGAAGCGGTTGTACATGCCCACCGACTCATCAGTCAAATAAAAGAGGCAGGGATGAAAGCGGGCGTAACGTTGGTACCTTCTACGCCGGTAGCAGCATTGAGCGAAGTGCTGCCCTTTGTTGACTTAGTATTGGTGATGTCGGTAAATCCAGGTTTCAGTGGCCAAAAAATGATACCGCAATGCCTTAACAAAATTACGGTATTGCAACAGCTTCGCGCTCAGCATGCGTATCATTACCTCATTTCCGTTGACGGAGGTATTAATGCAAAAACGTTACCGGATGCGCTCAATGCAGGAGCTGATATTATTGTTTCAGGGTCTTCGTTTTTTTCAGGAGAAATCAAAAAATGACCAAGATTTCCGCTTTTATGCTGAGCAGCACTTGTGGCCACATGCCAGGACACAGCGCCAGTACAGCCTGTTATCAATAACAATAAATAGGAAAACTAATGCCGATATCAGTTCTCGAACAAGCAAAGATTCAATTTATAAAAGGCCGCTATCAAAACGTTATAAAAATTTTGGAACCAAATGTCATTCAATATGCAAGCGGCAATGATCCCAACAATACGTATAATGCCGCTTTCAATAAGTCGTTCCCTTTTTATTTATATTTAGGCCTTGCGTGCCTCCACGTTGGCGACATTGGCGGTGCCACTGATTATCTTACCTGCGCCCGCCGCATTAAACTGACCGATCCCGATTTGCTCTGCGCACAGGCAGTGCTATTTTTACGGCGCGGAGAGACGCCGCGTGCCATTGAATACTACCTAGAAGCGCTTGAATACAATCCCACCCACAAACTTGCACATCAAGGACTTGAATTTATCAGAACGCACAATACGCCGGAAGCTATCGGCACAGCAGTACAATCAGGCGAAATAAAAAAATACTATCCGCGACCAGGTGTCCGTGCGTACATTAAAAAGAAGCTTATCAAGCTCACCGCTTTTACGATCGCAGTGCTCACTGCTACTGCCGTTGCGTTCCTCGCAATCACGCTACCATCCAAGCTGCAAGAACCCCGCGCCGATTTATCAGCGATTAAGCTACTTGCCGCTGAAAAAGAGCGTCCTATTGAGACAGGTGATTCTTATCGATATATTCTATCTGAAAAAGAAGTGCTTGCCGCCTATAACAATGCTCAAAAGTACTTTCAAAATTCGCGAGATAACCTTGCACAAATTGAGGTAAACCGTATTCTTTCATCAAATGCAACTCATTCAATCAAGCAAAAGGCGCGCATTTTGATGGACTATTTCGCAACGCCGGGCTTTGATACCATCAAGGATGCACCGGCCTACGAAGACGTAACCGCTGACATCCCGCTCTATCTTGACTGTTGGACGGTATGGGCGGGGATGCCAACCAACATCAAAACCGACGGCGAAAACAGCAGCTTTGACCTACTCGTAGGCTACGGCAACAGAGTACAGCTTGAAGGCGTTGTGCCCATATTCTGCGACTTTTCAATTACGATTGATGCAGAACGGCCGATTGAAGTACTCGGTAAAATTCAGCAAAGAGGCGGTGTACTTTTCTTAAAGGCTTCCGGTATTCATCAAAGCAAAGTACCGGCACATAAAAAGTAGCACAAAGGCACCCATTGAAAGAGGCAAGCGGTGAAAACAGCGCAAAAAACAAGAACCATACGCATAGGGGGCAAAGGGCAGGTACGTACCTGTTTTTTAGGCGGCGATATGCCGATTCTTATTCAAACCATGTGGAAAGAACCGCTGCGCCCGGACAGCCTGCAAGCAATCGTTCGGAAAATTGCAACGCTCGAGCAGCTTGGTTGCGATATTCTTCGCTTTGCCGTACCTGATAAGGAAAGCGCTGAAGCGTTTGTACAGCTTTCCCGCATGACGAGTATGCCGCTTGTCGCTGATATCCACTTTGATTACCAACTCGCATTACGCTGCATGGAGGGGCACGCAGCAAAAATCCGCATCAATCCGGGAAATATCGGCAATGAAGAGCGGGTACGTGCAGTCATCGATAAAGCCCGTGCCACCGGTACCCCTATCCGCATTGGCATAAACAGCGGCTCCATTCCCGTTGATTTACGAACCAAAATGGAGCAAGCAATAGCGGCAAACGGAGATCCGCAAAAGGCGCGCGCCGAAGCACTGGTAGAAGCAGCGTTGAGAGAAATCGCCTTCTTTGACCGGCACGGCTTTGAAGATATCATCGTCTCAATGAAAGCCTCCTCCGTAAAGGAGACCGTACTAGCCAACGAGCTTTTTGCATCGCAGTCATCAATCCCTTTGCATTTGGGGGTAACCGAGGCAGGGCCGCTTATCGCAGGAATTGTAAAGAGCACTCTTGCTTTTTCTCAGTTACTACAGCACAATATAGGGGCGACGATCCGGGTGAGCCTTTCCGATACGATGGAAAACGAGCTCATTGCTGCACGGGCTATTTTAGCTGAATGCGGAAAAACGCAAGATGGCGTTACCCTTATTTCGTGCCCACGCTGTGGCAGGAACGGCTTTGATGTGCATAGTTTTGTGAACCGGTGGCAAAACAAACTGCTCGCTGAACACAAAACCATTACTGTAGCAGTGATGGGCTGTGAAGTAAACGGTCCCGGTGAAAGCCGTCATGCAGATATCGGCATTACCGGCTCGGATCATTCAGTACTCCTATTTAAACATGGGCAAATCATTCAGCGTATTGATTTGCATAATTTAAGCCAAGCAGAAAAAATAACCGTTATCGATGCTGCTTTTGAGAAGGAACTTGCAAGTTTATGAAAAAAATACTGTTATCATTACTTATCTTATGCGGATTATGGTGCTCATTGCCGCTTACCGGCTATGCACAGCAAGGCGAAAAGGCAAACCAACCTCCTTGGCACCTATTAGAGCAAGGCAAAATGGCGTTTGAGCAGAAAAATTTCGGGCAAGCATTGATATTGATAAGCCGTGCCCGCAATTTGCATAATACTCAGGCAGCCAAACAGTATGACTATCTTTTTTCCGCACTCAAATCCTACGAAGTACGTGCCGCTGGGGATAAAATTGCAAATGTATATAATATTCTGAAAGAAAGAGAAGACCATGAAGCGTGCGCTATCTTAGATACGATTTTTTTAACCCACCCTCCTGTTTTTTTTGAAAAATCAATCGCAAAGCTCATGGATTGGTTTAAAAAACGACAAGTGTACCCAGAATGCGATTACTTAATAGGCAAAATATACGAAATAGAAGGTGAGTATCAACAAGCGTTCAAATTGTACCAAAGCGCATGGGAAGCACGGGAATTTTTGTATATTCCTGACATGCGCTTTGAAATCATTTATGCACTTGCGCACATTACCGCACTCATGAACAAAGTAAATGAACAAGAGCAATACTTGCTACTCATCCTCACTGAAGATCCACTCTACGGCACCACCAATGCTGAAAGCGCAACGCTCAAATCAATGTTGCACATTATCAAAAACGAAGAAACAGTGGAAAAGTTTTTCTCCCTTTATCGACACCACAATGACATTGCCTTACGCGCTTATACGGAACTGACGACTATTTACACCGAAGCAGGAGAATTTGACCGCGCCTTCCGCACTGCGCTTTTAGCTGCTGACATCGCCGTAACCTATTTAAGCGGTGCTATCAAAAAAACAGACTTTACCTATACGTATACCAATTTTTCCGACCTACTTACACGCGTTGGAACCAATACTGATATTCTACAATGGGCGCAATCGCAAAACATTTGGCGTATTTTTTTACAATTCGGCGATCTTTTACAGCAGCAGGGTTTTGTACTGCAAGCAGCTGATTTATACACCAAACTAGCCAAAAACTGCCCTGCGCCCAACTATGCACAAGAAGCTGCCTACAAGCACTCAAAAATACTTAACTAAATCAGGTAATACGCATGGACATTCATAGTTTTGGCCTTTACCGAGTTGCCTCGGCAGTACCTACCTGTACGGTAGGCAATTGCAGCGAAAACGCACAGCGCATCGAAGCGTGCATCAAAACATGCAGCGAACAAGGGGCGGACCTCGTGGTGTTCCCGGCCCTTGCGATCTCGTCTGCCAGCTGCGGCGATCTGTTTACACAGCAGGCCCTCTTAGAAGCCGCCCAAACACAGGTGCAAGTAGTGGTACAGCGAACTGCCGAATTGCCGGTTATCACTGTACTCGGCTTTCCCGTGCGATATGAAAACCGCCTATACAATGCCGCAGCTGTTTTTAGCCGTGGCACCGTGTACGGTATCGCTGCTTTAGATAGCACACCGGCTCCTGTGTTTTCCCACTACGACGTACCATATACTGCTTCCGTACAGTGGAATGGCCAAGCCGATCGCATCCCCTTCGGAACTCACCTCGTGTTTACTGTAGAACAAAGCCGGTTGACATTTGGCATTGGCCATGCTGACCTGTTCTCGGATGCACCGCCTGCGCTTGCGATTATACCGCTTGCAACGCCTTCCTCCCCTACCCTCTTTGATTCCCTGCAGCAAACCTATGCGGTGCTTTCTCGGCAAGTGCAAAAAAATGTGATCTATGTCAACGCAGGCTGGGGAGAATCCAGTGCGGAAGGCGTATATGCCGCCGAAACCGGCATTATCGAAAAAGGAGAAGTCCTCGCAGCGGCGAACGGCTTTCAATTTGCTGTTGACAAGCAGTGGCTCTGCTACACCGCGTGCCAAGGCGCTGCCATAACCCTCGCTGATATTGATTGCAGCGGCCACCTTAGCAGTGTAGGAGCCGCCGTACCGAGCGAAAAATGCGAACGGATAAGCCTTCCCCCGCTGCCACCCCTTGAAAAGCCGCTCATGCGCCCCCGTAATCCGTTGCCGTTTATTCCGCTTGCGGTACAAAAAGACGAACAGGCAAAGGATATTTTTTTCTCGCGCATTATCGAGATGCAGGCGCAAGGGCTTGCCAAACGAATGCGGCACACCAACAACGCCCGCATGATGGTTGGCATTTCAGGCGGTTTGGATTCAACGCTTGCACTTTTAATTGCGCATGCAGCGGCGGGTTTACTCGGCTACAGCAGTGATACGATCATCGCCGTTACCATGCCCGGCTTCGGCACCACCAAGCGCACCAAAACCAATGCAATTCAGCTGGCTGCATTACTCGGCTGTACCAGCTATACCATTCCTATAAAAAAAGCGCTACTACAGCATTTTACCGATATCGGCCATGACCCGAACGTCCATAGTACCGTATACGAAAATGCACAAGCCCGAGAACGCACTCAAATTCTGATGGACAAAGCGAACCAAATGAATGCGCTTTTAATAGGAACCGGCGATTTATCCGAATCGGCGCTCGGCTGGGAAACATACAACGGCGACCACATGTCAATGTATGGAGTCAATGCAGGGCTCCCCAAAAGTCTCCTCAGCTATTGCATTTCCTACTATATTAAGTATCCGCCGCTTAGCATACACGAGAATGCTGCATTATACCGCCACGTTTTACACAGCATTTTAGACACGCCTATCAGCCCGGAGCTCTTACCGGCGGAAAAGGAGCATATCACTCAAAAAACAGAGGACATTCTCGGCCCCTACGAACTGCATGACTTTTTTCTCTATTATCTGCTCCATACCGATTTCAGTCCCAAAAAGATATACTTCCTTGCGGAGCAAACGTTCTGCACGCCGCCTACTCAAAAATACGAAACAAGCCAAGTGCTTGCCTGTTTGCAGCTGTTCTACCACCGCTTTTTCTCTCAGCAATTCAAACGCTCGTGCATGCCAGATGGTCTTGCAGTAGGCTTAGGCAGCTTTTCGCCACGCAGCGCATGGCACATGCCAAGCGATATGTGCGCTGACCTTTGGCTGCGCGAACTGGAAGCTCTTGAAGTTCCAGGACACACCTGCACTTCCGCCCCGTAACGAGCTATAAGGATTCACCATGGCGCACAAACACTATGCAAAACAGCTTTTTTCATGCATAACCGGTATTCAGCCGCTCGATATACGAGGGAACGATGTATGTATCACCTCGTTATCCTACGATTCTCGTACGGTGAAAAAAGGAGCCCTGTTTATTGCCTTACCCGGCATTCACACTGACGGCGCTGCATACATCGAGGCGGCGATACAACAAGGTGCCGTTGCGGTGCTCTATCAGCAGGAGCTTAATCGGTATCATCCGGATATCTGCTATGTAAAGGTGAGCGATACCCGCTCGGCGATGGCAGCGGTTGCCGCTTGCTTCTTTGATCACCCTTCAAAGGATTTGATCATCATCGGCGTTACCGGCACGGAAGGCAAAACCAGCACGGTTTCGTTCATTTATCAGCTTTTGCGCCTTGCAGGGGAAAAAGCGGGCTTTTTTTCAACCGTTTCCTACTCATTCGGTGATTCTGTAGTGCCCAATCCCGCGCATCAAACCACCCCTGAATCGATTACCGTGCAAGAGCGCTTGGCCGGTATGCGCGACAACGGCTGCCGGTATGCGGTAGTTGAGGCTTCGTCCCATGGACTTTCACCGCGTACCGCACGGCTTTTGCATGTATACTTTGATGTCGCCGTTTTTATGAATGTAACCCAAGAGCACTTGGAATTCCACGGCACGTTTGAGCAGTACCGCTTTGATAAAGCCCATTTATTCCGTGCCCTTGATGCCCACGATCACCGGAAAACCGCCGGTAGTGTTGCGCCATTCGGCGTCGTAAATAGTAACGATCCTTCGGCAGCCTACTTTGCGACGGCAACTGACGCACCTGTGTTCGGCTTTTCCGCCTCGCCGCTTCCTGAGCCTGCAACCAGCGCCTACCCCAACACCCTATACGCGAGTAGCATCCAAGAAACAGCGGCAGGTCTTACCTTTACCGCCCATGAAACCCAAAGCAACGCCGTTCCGTATAGAAGCAATATCAACGTACCATTAGCAGGCGCTTTCAATGTGTACAATATCCTTGCAGCCTTACTCGTGGTCAGCCGCCTAACGCACCGAAAGCTCACGGCTTTTATTCCGCTTTTGAAACAGCTTGAACCGGTTACTGGCCGCATGTGCCACGTACAGACAGGGCAAAATTTTGAGCTTATCATCGACTATGCTCACACGCCGTCATCGTTTCAGCTTTTGCTGCCGCCCATCGCAAAGCGGATACAGGCACAAGGCGGTAAAGTTATCGCCGTATTCGGTTCTGCAGGAGAGCGCGATACGGTGAAGCGGCCTGAACAGGGGCGGATTGCCGACCGCTATGCTGATATTATTATTTTAACTGACGAAGATCCACGCGGTGAAAATTCTGTTGCACTGTTGGAAATGATCGCTGCCGGCTGTCCTGACCGGAAAAGAGACGAAAATCTTTTCATCATTCCTGACCGGCCAGCGGCAATCCGCAAGGCATGCCGCTGTGCAAAAGCGGGAGACTGCGTGCTACTGCTGGGGAAGGGGCATGAAAATTCTATTATCTATAAAGATCACACCATGCCATATGACGAATATACTGAGGCCAAAAAGACTTTAGCAGAACTCGCCTCAAATCACTAAACCTGTTTGACACCAAAGTTATCGAAAAGGTCGAAGACGGTGATGCCATTCTGATGCATTTTTAAAATAGTATTAAGATGTAAGCGAAACCTGCCGACATAAAAGGCATGGAGGTTTAGCTATGATGTCGAATTATGCACCGCTTTCTGCGCTTCCCTACGTAGCAATGCCGCGCGTTTCAAATGGTGGGCATGCCTACCTACCGGTAGAAGCAAGCCAATTAGTATATGCTAATTTTCGGTATGTATCGGGCGTTCCAAGAAATGAAGGGCAAGCAGGGGTGAGTATCGGAAAGCTAACCATTTTAAATACGCTCATTGATCAGCTGGTCAGAATGCAAGAAAGTGAAAAAGGGAAACTTACTGGCGTAAGCTCCAGCAATGAAAACACCTTAGATACATTGATAGAATATGTCAGCAAGAAAATCAACACGGTATTTGAAACGTCGAAAGGGCAGGCCTACGCCCCCTTTCCCCCTCAACCGGCAGCGCTCTTAAATTTAACCGCATAGTTTCCATTGGTTTTATGGATGCTCACTATTTTCTTTACGGCTATCTTGACTTTTAGCCTTATTGCACTATAGTAAATACGAGAAAGAAAGTAGGTAAGTATGGCATTAAAAACGCACCTATGTAAAAAACTGTATGAGCGGCCTCGTTTGCTTTTATGTATTATCCTCGCCATAACGTTTTTTTTTGGCGTGCAATTAATATCGCTAAGGTTCGATAATAATAATTTTCGCTTTATTCCTGAAACAGACGCTGCTCATATTGCCAATGAAGAAATAGCCCATATTTTCGGCAATGCACTACCAATATTAATCGGAATTGAACGAAAATACACGAGCGTCGTAGATAAAACCTTTTTAACGCATCTGCAAGCATTGGATAAAAAACTTTTGCAATTACCGCTTGTGCAGCAGGTTGTTTCATTGACGAATACACAGCATATTGATGCTATCGACGATGCTATTATAAGCAAAAAGCTTGTACCAAATACGCTCACCGGTTCACCAGAAGAATACCGCACCATCACCCGGAAGCTTCGCTCATGGGATCTCTACAACCGTAACTTGATTTCTGACGACTTAAAAGCCACTCAAATCCTCGTTTTTTTAGATGTGCGCCAAGACGAAAGCGGCTTACCCAAAACAATCGAAGTGTGTCGTTCCCTGATAGCACTTACAGAAGCATGGGATTGTCCCGACACCAAGACATACATCACTGGAATTCCAATCTTTAGCGAAATCATAACGCAAGCCACCAAGCGTGATTTGATGCTCCTCATACCGATCGTTATTCTAGCAGTAACCGGTATCCTGTTTGTGTCGTTCAAGCGGTTTACCGGTGTGTTGTTACCCTTACTCACCGTGCTTATCTCGTGTATCTGGGCATTCGGAGCAATGGCACTATGCCGCATTCCACTTTCTATTCTTTCAACCATATTACCGGTTATCCTCATTGCCGTCGGCAGCGCATACGGCATCCATATTATTAACCACTATTTTGACAATGTGACGCAAAACAGCCTTATTTCTAAGGAAGAACACACCATACAGATTACCATGGGCATGGAACGGCTACTGCCCCCCCTCTTTCTTGCAGGCATAACCACCTTCGCCGGTTTTGTATCATTTTGCTTTACGCCAGTGGTGCCTATTTTTGAATTCGGATTATTCTCCAGCTTCGGCGTGTTATCCGCATTCGTCATATCCATTACCTTGATACCCTCAATTTTAATCTTGAGGGGGCCCCGCAACCACACCATCAACCGCTTTCGTGCCGCCAAAAACAGCACTGACCTGCCTGCACGGCAACTATTCGATACCATCGTTGCCGATACGTTTATGATTTTCCACCGCCGCTGGCGGACGGTATGTGCAGCGGTGTGCGCGTGTATCGTTTTTTCGATATCCGGCATTTCCAAACTGGTTATCGATAACATTTTAATGGAATATTTTGCCCCTGATACGCCGATTGTGCAATCCGACCGTTTTATACAAGAAAAATTCGGCGGCTCCAAGCTGCTTACCATGCTTATCACCACTGACAAACCAGAAGACGTGGTCCGCCCCGATGTATTGCAGGCACTTGATGATCTTACTGAGTATGCGGCGGTACATATCCCTGAAATAGGCAAGATTACCTCGATAGTTGATTTACTCAAACGGCTGAATCAAGTTACCAATGCCGATTCCCCTGCAGCAGGCATCAGCCCAAGCACGGCGGCAAACAGCCGCAATCAAGCAAACGATACACCGGAAGACTTCGGTACCTTCGGCTTTGATACGAACGCACCAGATACTGCGGAGCCCGCACCCAAAAAAGCAGTACCTTCATCAAAAGCGGATGAACCGGCCTACCGTTTCTCGGACATCGTAGAAAAACTGGTACAGGCGGAAGAACTACGACCGTATGCAGATATACGGCCCCATGACATTATTGCCCTATTGAAAAAAGAAATCAACTACAAGGGCAGCGCCTATTACGAAATCCCAACTGATCCTGCAAAGTACGGCAAGCACACGCAGCAAGAACTCACCGCCATTATTCAAAACTACCTTTTATTGCTCGCAGGCAACACAGATACCTTTATCGATGACATCTACGCACCAAAGGCACTTAAAGTAACTGTGCAATTAAACACGATTGGACAGCATGATACCAATCGAGCGGTTGCTGCGCTTATGGACTATATCCATACTACTTTTCCTCAGGATGTCAGGGCTCAATTCAGCGGAACGGTACTTATAGAACAATCGCTGAACGCTCTCGTCGTTAAGTCTCAGCTTATTTCACTTGCCATTTCACTCGGTATTGTATTTCTCATTTTAACGATATACTACCGGTCTTTCATTATAGGCGTGATAGGGGTGATACCCTTACTCATTTCCATTGCATTAAATTTCGGATTTATGGGCTTTATGAATATAAAACTCAATATCGGCACTGCAATGGTTGCAAGTTTTGCCATTGGGATAGGCATAGACTACACCATTCATTACCTTGCAGCATATCAACATGCTTATTTGTACCGCAAAGAACGGGAAAATATCATACTCACCACATTCTACAGCTGTGGAAAAGCTATTCTGTTTAATGCTATTTCCGTAGGCGCAGGTTTTGCCGTATTAATGCTCTCAACTTTCAATATACTTGCTGATTTAGGCTTTTTAATTGCGCTCGTGATGATAACAAGTTCCCTTACCAGCTTAATCGTACTGCCTATCTTGCTCAGCGCTATCAATCCGCACTATAGTAAACCTGTTCGGAAACTTCCGTTTCTGAACAGGTTACTTTGAAATGCGATATTCGCCCTGGTGCGGCAACGCAGTTATCACACCAGGGCTATTACCAAACTACACACAGCTCGGAGGTCTTATGTATAAAACACAGCGTCTAGCAGCAACCGCGGCAGTTTTTTTACTTGTATGCACAGGGCTTGGGGCGCAAGAAACAGCTGAAGATATTATCAACGCATCCAGATCGAAAGCAACATTCAGCTCAATAGGCACCCGTGCTAAGCTTGAAATTCAAAAAGACGGCACCACCATCACCGAATTACTCATCGATCAATATACTGCAAAAGACGAAAAAGGCGGACAGCGTACCTTCTTAGAGATCAAGTCCCCTGCAGCTTTCAAAGGTACCCGTTTTTTAATGATCAACCAAAACAACACCCTAGATCAACGCATTTACCTTCCCTCATTGGGCAAAGTGCGGCGCATCGCGGGAAGTACAGAAGGAACAAGCAGTTTTATGGGCTCTGATTTTTCCTACACTGACATTGCCTATCTGGAGCGGCCAAGCGGTTTGGATACCTACCGTATGGAATCGGAAGAAACCTATAACGGCATCCCCTGCTCTATTATCGAAGCAACACCCAAAGACAGCTCTTTTGAATACGCCAAAACACGCATCTGGGTGGACAAACAAAACAAGAACTTTGTGAAAACGGAATTATACGATAAAAAGCACGTACTCGTCAAAATCATTGAAATCGGCAGCTATCAATCTATTCAAGGCATCAATACTCCCATGGTTACCAAAATGACCACCGTTGCAACGGGAACCAGTACCACTATCCGTATAGTAAAAATGCAGTACAATATGAACATCCCTGAAAAAATCTTTACGCCCCGCTATTTGGAACAAGGCCGATAAAACAAGAGGAAATCACCTAATGAAACAGCACCATATCCTCTATTGTATATTGTTTTTCATTGCAAGCACTTTCTTACACGGACAAGAGGGCACTGAGTTCAGCTTTGATGACGAGCACGAAACTGCTGCATTATTTAAAACCGAAATAGGGGGAACGATTGCAACCGCAGCAGCTTTTCTCTTACACCCACCTCAGCATACAGATGCACTGAGCCTTGTGCCACTCCTCCAAGCTGATTTACATTTGGCAGCCGAAGCCCCACTTGCAAGGGCCTATTTTGGCATTCGTTTAAACAGTAAAACACTTGAGGCGTATCCTGTATGGGAAAAACCACCGTATTCTTTTGAACAGCACAGGCACGTTCCACGCTGGATTGACGAAGCCTACCTAAATATTATCCTTGACACTATCGTTGTTTCAAGCGGCATTCAAAAACTAACCTGGGGGCGATCCGAAACGGCAAGCGTACTTGATGTAATAAACCCGCTTGATAAAAGCGACTTAATGCACGGTTCGTGGCAAGAAAGCAAAATTGCCAGGCCACTGTTTCATGTACAGTTCTATACACCCCTAGACGTGACATGTGAAGCAGTGTTCTTACCGGCTTTTGAAGGACACCGCATGGCTCTTGACGGCATATGGAAACCGATGCAGCTACATCAGCTGGAGCAAACTTTAAAGCAGACAGGGATCCTGCCTCACCACATAACGCTGCCAAACACGCATACGCTGCAATATGCCCAAGGCGGTGGACGCATTACCGGTACTTTTGGGCTTGTCCACGACATAGGCGTACAGTACTTTTACGGACGGCTGCAGGATGCGTCCTTTTCCATAGACGAACAGCAGCGGGCGCTATCGATAGACTATAACTCGTATCATCACGTGGGAGTAGATTACGGTACCGCGCTTGGGCCGATAGGCTTACAAGCGGAATGCGCTGCAAATATTACCGAAGATCTTGCCGGAGACAACCCAGCGGTATACAATCCCTTTCTTGCGTGGAACACCTCAATCGCATACAACGCTCCGTTCGGCTTTGTATGTACTGCAGCAGCCTCAGAACACATAAAACTCAACTACAGCCGCATCGGTACCAAGCCGTTTGATATTGAGCACGGTCACCAGCCAACCGATACACTGTTGATCCTTGCGCTGGCCCAATCGCTCCTACGCAGCTCGTTAGAATGGAAAGTGAGCGCAAGCGTCGGGGTAGAAGATGCAGACTTTTGTATCCGGCCCGGTGTACACTGGCAATACGGCTCAGTGCTCATCGACTATCAGTTTGCCTTTTTTGGCGGTCGCCGGACAGGAAAGCAAGGACAATTTTACAATAATAATAGCATGAGCCTTTCTGTAGGCTATACTTTTTAAGGTGAGGTGGTATGAAAAAACTTCTGATATATGTTATTAACGCTTGTATTATAACCTGTTCGCTTCTGTATGCACAAGCGCTTACCGGGATATGGGAAAACACCGAACGTTTGATAGAATATACCGCCACCGAAAACCAAGAATCATACCGTATGCGTGTTGTATTAAAACCATACTACCGTTTTGTCTATGAAGACGCCGGCACATACGAGACTACCGTAGTACAAGCCGGCCCTGCCAAAGCGCTTTACCAGCTGAGCATACGGTATCCAAACACAAAAAAGCAAACCAGCCTTCCTGTTTGGATTGACGGCGATAAGCTTTTCACCTCGTTCTATAAAAAAGAAGCATTCGAGGTGATCTCTCCCTCACCGATAGCCCCACAAACTGACAACCTGCAGCAACGGCACGAAGATCCTTTAGAAGGGTTTTGGATTGAACAAGGGCACCGATCCGGTATTTGCATCTATCCACAAGAACCGCCTGAATTCCTTGATGCGTATTTTTTTATGCACGGATCCTATATTAAATTCCGCTATTGGAAAGATAATGAGCTGGAATCCAAAAAATCTACCGCTCAATTCCAACTGGAAAGCGGTGCGACAGTCTCAGTGCCCAAATTGCTCGAACGCAGCGGCTGCCGATACAGCTGCATAACCAGTAATAGTACAACATTGCGGAATTACGAAAAAGGCAGCTACCATATTGCGACGGAATCAGAGGCTCCTCTTTTAACGCTCACCGCGCAAGGAGGCGGGCCGGGCAGCCGCGCAGTAGCGGATACGTACCCGCATCAGCGCTATGCACCGCTCCGTGACGTACCGCTTTCTTACAGCACGCAAGACGGTACATTTGCATTCGGGCTTCCTTTTTTAACACGCTCCGCTCTCTCCGATTTGGACGCAGAAATCCAAAAACACAATAGCATACGGCGTCCCCCGCCCGAACCACTCCTAAAAGCCGATGAGGTGCCAATTAATTAAGCATACTCTAGATACGGATAAAAAACGCAAGTGAGAAAAACTGTAACCTTTTTCTCACCATATCGTTATACAGATACGCATTACGACAATATCAAAAGCTCATAGGATTTTAATTCCTCCTTTTACTTATGAGATTGTAAAAATGTCTTTAGGAAGGCTACAGCTATGTAGCCTTCCTTCTTATTGTAGTGCTATTTTAAAATACATGCGTTAGAGCGTATAGACGAGTTTAATGGGACAATGATCTGACCCGTACACATCCTTTAGAATAATGGATTCTTGCACGCTCGGTAGAAATTTTGAATCAACACAATGATAATCAAGGCGCCATCCAATGTTTTTCTCCCGTGCGTGAAACCGGTAGCTCCACCATGTATACTGCGCCGGCTCTTGACAAAAGTGCCTAAATGTATCGACATACCCATGCGTGATAAAAGTGTCCATCCACGCCCGCTCTTCGGGAAAATAGCCGGGATGCCCTTCATTGGCTTTGGGATTTGCAAGATCAATGGGTTTATGCGCTATGTTATAGTCTCCGCAGAGTATAACATGCTGCCCTTCTTTTTGCAGTGATTGGCACAGTTCAAGCATGGCATCGCAAAAAGCGCCTTTGTAGTCAAGACGGGCACCTTCTTCCTGTGAATTAGGAAAATACGCGGAAATCACCGATACCTTCTCAAAATCGGCAATAAGCACCCTGCCTTCATCATCAAATTCCTGTATATTCATCGTACGGACACGCAACGGTTCCGTTTTACAGAATAGCGCTGTACCTGAATAACCGCTCTTTTTGGCCGACTGCCAATAGGTTTTATAAGTGCCGCCGTTCCACAGCGGTTTTACCAGCGAGGCTGGCAGCTGCTCCTTACGGGCTTTCGTTTCCTGCAAACACAAGATGTCGGGGCTCTCCTTCAAAAGCCAGTCCAAAAAGCCCTTCTTTTCTGCTGCACGAATACCGTTTACATTCCATGAAATAACTGAAGTCATACCCTCTTATGCCACAAAAGCCGGAAACATACAAGAGCCGAAACTCGACAGGCTAGCGGTTGGCGTTAGCCAAACGCTAGACAGGTTGAGCATTAATTTGTTCGCAGCAACGAAGGAGATGCCCGCATATTTGCAAAAGCGCTACGCAAGATAATCAAGTGCAATCTGCCCAAGCGCTTTAGCACCATACTCCAATACTCGTTCATCAGGATTAAAGCGGCCATTGTGCAGCGGATAGTACGAAGGATCCCCCTGCGGAACAGTGCCGCAACCTACAATAATAAAAGAAGCAGGAACCTTGGCCGCATAATGAGAAAAATCTTCACCTACCATTTTAAAATCAACGCTTTCTACCAATCCGCCATCAAAAATAGTTTTAACGCTTTCCCTCGCCTTTGCAGTGTACGCAGGGTCATTAACAACCGGCTCGCTTTCTCCGCGATAATCAATTTCATAGCGTACATGAAAAAGTTCGGCATTTGCCCGCACAATTTCACGCACACGCTTTTCAATATGCTGCTTGTCCTCTGCATAATGCGTGCGGACTGTCCCTTTTAGAATACATTCATCAGGTATCACTGCCGGTGCAGTACCCGCATTGATTGCACACACGTGCACTACATTAAAATGCAAGGGGTTAATTTCTTTGGTAATTGCAGTAAGGCCTTCGTATATCCTTACTGCAGGCTGTATGGGATCGATAGAGCGGAATGGAGCAGACCCATGCCCTCCGCGCCCTTTTAACGTAATAGTAAAAAACTGCGGATACGAAGTAATGGGGCCGTCTTCCAGCGCGGCACAGCCGACTGCGATACTGGGGTCAACGTGCATACCAATTGCATAATCTACCGAAGGATTCTCAAGGACGCCATCCTTGATCATCACCAATGCCCCGCCAGCTCCTTCTTCCGCCGGTTGAAAGCAGAATTTTATATTTCCGTGTAGAGTATCTTTAAAGTGTTTGAGTATCCGCACCAAACCCAAGAGATTCGCCGTGTGTATGTCATGGCCGCACGCGTGCATTTTCCCTGCATTTTTTGAAGCAAACGGAAGGTTGGTTTCTTCTACGATAGGAAGCGCATCCATATCGCCGCGGATCATAATGGTTTTTCCCGGATATTTTCCCCGTATAAGAGCCGCAATTCCGGTACCGGTCATCTGTTTATACTCAATACCTTCTCGTTCCAACACTGTTTTAATATATTGTGAAGTTTCAAATTCTTCCCGTGATAATTCAGGATTGGCATGAAACCTTCTTCTATCGGCAATAATCTGTTCCATATATTGCGCAACTAAGCGGGATAATTCAGCATTCATTTTTTTATAACCTCTTTTCTCTTAGCGTATGCGCGGCATCGCACCGTCGGGGATAGGGCTTACAAAACCTTTATGCTCTTGACGCTGTGCAAGCTCTTGTTTTGCCTCCGCAATCAACGCAGGATTGTTCAAAAGCGTTTTGCCTGCATCAAATAAAACATCCGCCGCCTTAAACATACCCTTTAACGCAATGGATGATTTACCCTGCGCAACTTCTTGCCACGAATGCCCCACCGTACCGATCGCAAAGCACGCGGTTATAATTTGAGAGGTAGGTACTACGTTGGACACATCGCCTACATCGGAAGAACCCATACCCACTGCATTGGAAGGAGCATAGGGAGCAATCCGTTCGTACAACAAGTGATCTTTAAGGTAGCGGATCTCCGCTTGAGGATCTGCTACAATCGATAAAATTTGCTCGCTATAAATATTATCATCAGGATACTGATCTCTAAATTGCTTGGCGTAGGCTTTTTCTTCTGCAGTATATTCCATACAGCCCAATTTTTTAAATGATTCATAGAGCACCCGCTCCAAAACAGCATTCGGCACCACATTGGAACAGGCCTTGTCAAAAACAATCTCTGCTTGGGTTTCCGTCATCAAGGCAGCCCCTTGCACTATCTTTTCAAACCGCTCATACAAGCGGTTGACATTTTCCGTAGTATCAGACCTGATTAAGTAGATCCCTTCTGCATACGGCTGCACTACATTGGGTGAAACACCGCCGGTATCCGTAATAGCATAGTGAATGCGCTCTATACTCCGCATATGCTCTCTTAAAAAGTTAATGCCGATATTCAGGATTTCCAGTGCATCCAAAGCGGAACGGCCTAAATGAGGCGTTGCTGCAGCATGCGAACCAATCCCTTTAAAGCTAACGTACACTTGCTTGTTCGCCAGCATTGAGCCGACAAAAATGGCGTTTTCGTTAAAGGGGTGCCACGTCAAAGCAAGGTCCAATCCATCAAACACGCCGTATTTTGCCATAAACGCTTTGCCGGAGCCGCCTTCTTCACCGGGACAGCCGAAATAGATAACCCTCCCGCCTATGTTATTCGCTTCCATATACGCTTTAAGCTGAATAGCGGCCCCTATAGAGGCCGTTCCCAAAAGGTGATGCCCACAACCGTGGCCGCACCCGCCTTTTTCGCTTTCCAGCCGTTCAGGGCAATCGGCAACTTGGCTTAAGCCGGACAAGGCGTCGAATTCTCCTAAATAGCCGATTTGAGGCCCTGCATCATTGCCAAACGAAGCGCTGAAAGCTGTCTCAATACCTGCTACATTCTTAGTAACCGCAAAGCCGTATTTTTCCAGCACTTCCATCTGTGCTTGAGACGATTTAAGCTCATGAAATTTCAGTTCAGCGTAGTCCCAAATAGTAAACGCGAGATTCTTTAAGTCTTCCGAATAGTTCGCCATAGTTATCCGCCTACCTCAACGCCTTAGATGAAATGATCGTGCCGGCTATCCCCACTACGGTAAGCCCAAACGTAAACATAAAGGCAGAGACAACCCCTGCATGAACGAGTATGTTCAACACCACCGGCAATAGCGCAAAGGTTACCGCAGACAGAACAGAAAAGGCTACTGAATAATTACCAAGCGCAGGGCTTTTTGAATCGGGGTCGCACACTTTCAGCAATAGTAGTCCGGTAAGAAAAACTCCCGTACTCATCCCGTACGTTGCAATCATATGTTCAAACCAGTCCGTTTTCAAGTATTTTTTACATAATATAACCAAGATAAGCGTTGTACCGATAAACCCAACGATAGCCATAACTAAAATAGGCCCAAGATAATTAAGCACGGTCTTTACCGGAAGCGAAGCTATTGCAGCGATGACTGCAAATTCCGTAAACGGCCCCGTTATCTTACTTTTGATTTTAGAGTCAATTAAAAAATCAAGTTTGAGCTTTTGGATGCCCCAGCTTATGACAAACATGAGAATGATGCCGTATGCCCACACAGAAATACTTTTAAGCACCGGAATATCCATTTTTTTTTACAAAAGCCAACAACGTGTAAGCGAGAAAGCAGCCTAAGAAAATAAGAGCAGCGTGAAACGAAACAGTATCCAATGATGAAGATTTAGTGGTTTCCCGCCCTACTGATCCTTGCTTTATAATATCTTTTTCATAGCCGATAGCAATATTTGAAGGAATATCGGAAGGCTTATCCAGAATTGCCGTATACCCTTTGCGGGCTGCCCAGTTGATAAGCAGCATCCCGATGAGGATGCCTCCGACAATACCAAACGTCGCCATGGTGATGGCAACGCCTTGTGCAGTCTCCCAATAAGGCAGATTCATCTCCTGCAGCATATTCCCTAAAATACCGGCCGTTCCATGTCCTCCGGTATAACCGATGACGAGCTCCCACCCAAAGGTTTCATACATCTCGACGCCCATACTTTTAAACAATATATTAACCCCAAATCCAAGTATGTTCTGCAAATAATAAGTGGCAAACATAATAAATAAGAGAGGAATAACATTCTTTATATTTTTTGCCGTGTCTTTATTTGCAAAATTGAGCCCAAGGGGAGTCGCTGTTACCACAGGAACAATAATAATACCCGGTAATAAGGCCCACATTTTTATCCAGCTTTCAGAGATCGGCAAAATGCCGAATCCTATCGGCCCTAGTAACAGTAAAAGAAAGCCGCCTATGACCGATGCCGGTAAAAACGTTTTTTGAAAGATTTTTACTTTTGCACGCAACACAAAGCCAATAAGTAAAAACAACCCTAACACACCAAAACTTTTTAATAAATCACTTAACATCGCACTTGTCATAACTGTTTCTCACTTTATAAATTGAATATCTAACTCAGACTGAAACACAACCAGTCTGTTAAAATGACAAGGTTGTAACTATAAAATATCTTTTTGTGTTTGTCAATTTCGAATAACATAGATGCAGGGGCTTCTAGCTGTGAGCAGATAGGCTTGAGTTTTTCGAGGTTCCCTCGTATTATTTTCACGGCTAGAAGCCCTATATAACTGCCCATACTATTCCCCTTATGCACGCACGGCAACTTCTTTCACGG
>JBQNBR010000001.1:0-71000 GCA_052169815.1 Treponema sp. | reverse complement strand
GGCGAAGAGCCGAAGCCCCGCAAAGCCAGACCGCCGCTTGCCGGCGGGAACGCCCTAAATAATTACCCATCATCCTGAACCGCTTCCAACAATTCTCTTGACACGCTGTTTTTTCGTTACCATAATAGCCGAAATGAAAAAAGCCCTCGTTATAGCTTGCGCCCTCTTCGCCATACTCTCGTGCCGCAAAAACGTTGAAGATGAAATCGCAGTAATTTGGACCAATCAAATAGAATTTGTGACTTATGCAAAAGAATTCAATAATACACAGCATGAATATAAAGTCATTATAGAATACAAAGCCAACCCCGCGGATTCTTTAATGTTCACGGATGCCATCCCTGACATCGTTGTAGGGCCGTGGCTCAAGGGCGATGCCACGCGGGCAAAATTTTTAAGCATAAACAACCTGCTTTCTGAAAAAGCAATAGACCCGCACCTGTTTTATGCCTCGCTACTCACGCTGGGGAATGTCGGCAATACGCAGTATTTATTACCCGTTAGTTTTAATTTGCCAGCTATCATATTCTCTTCTTCCGAAAAACACGCGGTGAAAAACCATTTTACGCTCTCTCTTGAAGAAATGCGTTCGCTTGCTCATGCCTACAACCAAAAAAAAGGCACAGAATACGTCCGGATGGGGTTCTCGCCGAGATGGGACATGGATTTTCTCTACGTAAGCACGCAAGGCTTCGATGCGGCATTTGAAGAAGCTAACCGCTTTTTTTCTTGGAACGATCAGGCATTACAAAAAATTATGCAGTATATGCGCGATTGGTCGGTCAATGTCAACACCAGTGCCACCGCCGAAGATGAATTCAAATTTAAGTACCTGTACGATCCTCCGTACGCACTCGTTACCAGCGGGCGTTGCTTATTTTGGTATATTCCAAGCGACAAGCTCTTCGCGCTTTCCAACGATCAGTTGAAAGCAATCGATTACCGATGGATGAGCTATAATAACAAAACTCCGTTACAGGACACTATTATCTATGCCGGTATTTGCAAAAAAGCACGAAATAAAAAGGCAGCTAAAGCCTTTTTAACGTGGTTTTTTAACGCGGAAACACAAAGAATTTTGCTAGAACGGTCTCATGCCAACAATATGATTGAACCTGCTTTTGGACTTGCCGGAGGGTTTTCCTCGATACGGAATGTAACTGAAAATATTTTTCCATTGTATTACCCGCTTTTATTAAAGCGCCTGCCCCAAATGAATGCGTTTTCTGCTCCGCATATTTTACCCAATAATTGGGAAACACTCAAAAAAGAAATCCTCTTTCCTTACTTTATCGACCAAACACAGGATCCGCCAAATCGTGAAAGGCCTTCACTCAACAAATGCATTGCCGATTGGTACAAAGCAACGTCTATCGATAGAAAATAACCGCTGTTATGTGCAGGCTCCCCCGACACAGCGTTATTAGCCCTGTTCGATAATTTCGTGTCGAACAGGGTGTGCGATTTTGAACATCGCATTTCAAGGTAACCTGTTCCGAAACTAAAGTTTCGGAACAGGTTTATTGTTTACTCCCTATCTTCAAAATTGCATCGGAAATGTTCTCCACAGCATTCACGTTTTGGAGTCCCGGGAAAATACTGAAAAGCGGGATAATTAAAAATCTGTCATTTTTAACCGCATCAAGCTCCGCCGTTAAAGGATTACTCTTGAGCATATCAACCTTTGCCTGCCCGCCGTTATCATTTTCATAGGCGTCAATGATAATAAGATCGGGATTGGAATTTACAAGCTCTTCCCAAGAAACATGCGGAAATTGCTTTTCAATGCCGGCAAAAATATTTTTTCCTTTTGCGAGCGTTAATAAGTTATGCGCAAGTCCTGTACTTCCCCATGTAACCAGCTTGCCGTTTAATTCGCAATCAAAGGCTAAAACATTTACCTCTTTTTTATCTTTCATTTTTTCTGTTACGGCTGCAATTCTGGTTTTCATCTGTTCAACCAACTGCACCGCTTCCGCTTCTTTGTGGAAAATCTTTCCGACATTTATGATGTCATTATAGGTGTTTTCAATCGTACAATGAGGAGCGTACGTTCCTTCTAACACATATAAAGGAATATTATGTTTAGCATAATCTTCTTTTGTTCCGAACCCTTCCAAAAAGAACATATAAGAGGGAAGTATGATGACATCCGGTTCATAATTAAGCAAATGTTCCAAGCTCGGGGCCGTTGACGCATCATTTTCCAGATTTTTTATATCTTTTAATTGATCTCTGTATTGAGGTAAAACGGCATCTATAGTTTGGTGGCCGCCGTAAAAATACGCGATTTTATCGGCAAGTCCAAGAGCCGCCATAAACTCCGCATTCTCATATCCAAAAACCACTGCTTTTTCCGGCATCTTCTCAATGACTATTTCAGCATTTCCGCTCTTGAGCGTTAAAGGGTAATACTGAGCGGATCCTGCCGCCATCTGCTGTTCTTTCTGAGCCGTCTCTCCGGCAGCATCCGCTTTTTTGGCGCACGCGCTGAGACTTACCAGAATGCAAATACCCAACAATAAAATACGTGATTTCTTCATTTTTTCTTTTGACACCCTTTTTGTGTCAACCTCCTTGTATAAAAGTTTAGTCATATTATGAGGAGAGGGCGCCCTTATAAATCACATAAGGATGTCCTTCATCTTCGATAGAGGAAGATAACACGGAAGGTCTCGACCATTTTCGATGAACGGCGAAGAATTGAAGAAGCGTTCGCCGCATAATATTCATCATACATAATTATGTATTTCCGGAACCGTAAGAATATAGCTGGATTTTGATGCAATGCGTTACCTTGACAAAAATATTACCCTCGGTTATAGTTTATGTAAATCATTTTAAGGAGTTAAAGAATGTCAGTAACAAGCTTTTGTCTAGACACTGCGAACTGTTTCGAAGCTGAAATATCGCTTGGTTCAGCAGGTTGTTGTTGTTGTAGCTGTTGTTGCTCTTGGTCATAGAGCTAACAATAAAAGCGCAAGGTGGCATGGATTATCCATCCCACCTTATTAAGGAATAAGAATGGATAAAAAAAGTTTAATAAAAGCTATGATTAATTCTGAGTTTGTTTATCAGCAGCAGGGGATATATTCAGATTCATCGGGGGTTTCTTCTCCTAAAATTTATATTCAAGGTAATTTTTTTTCAAAACAGGAATTAATATCCCAACTTTATCTTTTAAATTTTGAAAATTCTTTTAAATTAGGACCTGTATTGGGTACAAGTGACTATATGCAAAACCCTGCTAATATTTCACTTCTTTATGAAAATCAATATTATGAAGAAATAGAAAATATCATTTCGTTACCAAAGCCGAGAAAACTAAAAATTGGATTATATGAAACATTAATCAACAGAATTTCCTCACGGTTTTTTGATGGTTCGGAAATTAGCAGTCATGATTTATCCGATTTCTTATTCTATTCTGCGGGGTGTATTGCAGAGGTAAAAGAAAATATCCTAGGAATTCAAGTAAAAAGAAAAAGAAGGGCGTATCCATCTGGTGGTAATATGTACTCATCTAGGATTTTTCTTTGCATTTACAATGTTAAGGATATAGAACCGGGGATTTATATTTATCAACCTGTCTCTCATTCTTTATTCTACTATTCTGCAAACACAGATTTAAATACTTTTATAGTTACAAAACGATATGATTCAAATAAAGGTAGTTACGATGAAATAAAGAATCAGAAACCTTCTGTGTTTGTAATTGTTGTCAATAATTTTAAAAAACAACGTTTAAAATATGGGGAATTATCTCTGCTATTGGCAATAACAGACAGTGGTTGTTTAATGCAGAATTTTAGTCTCCTTGCGTCTGCTCTAAATTTGCATTTCTGTATTTGGGCTGGATTTAAAAAACATCAAACAGAAGCGTTCTTGAATATAGATGGTTTAGATGAACATGTAATTATGACTGCTTTAATTGGAGGGAAAAAGATATGAATTACATTTTAAACCATGATGTTCGTATTCTGATTGAAAACTATAAAGTAACGATTCGCAAGGGCGTTTGGAATACAGTGGATGGAATAATTGATGCTTCTAATTTTAAAAACAGGGATTATTTTATAAATTTTTTAAAAAGATTTGCAGATGGAGAAAAAATAAGTGATGATGAAATGGAAAGTAACTTAAATAGCGATGAACTTAAAATTGTGGATGAAATAAAAAAATCTGACTTTATTATTCAATATGGAGGTGAATATTCTAAAGAAGCTATAAAATTATTAACAGGACATAAATATCTTGTAAATGACAAAAAAAATAATTTTACATTGATAAGTGATAATTCTTTTATAATCAAAAACTTAGAGCAATTACAAACTTTATTTCAATATGACTTTTCAGTGTTGACAGACGAATACAAAGAAAAATTATCAGAAAGCGATTATTTTTCAAAAATAAATTCTATAGAGTATGAAGAAAAAAAATCTCACTATAATATGCTACTAGGTTCCAATCCTATTCTGATCTTATTATCATCAATTAATTTACCTTTATTACGAAATTTAAATCACCTGTCATCGTCATCGCGACCTTTATTTATAGGTTTTATTGATGGGCCTTTTGTGATTTTTTTATCTATTATATCTGGACAAACAGGTTGTTGGGAATGTTTTGAACAACGTATGCTTGCTTCTTTAAAAGATCATGTTTTATACAATAGATTTTTTAATTTAATAAATAAATCGGAAAAACTTCCAATTTATAACTTGCAACTTACAAATTTGATACATATAGGCCTACAAGAAGTGATCACATGGAATCAAATAGAAATGTCAAAATTTATGGGAAGAGCTCTATTTATATATCTTCCTACATATGAAATTCATTTTCACAATATAGACAGAATTTCTTCATGTAATTACTGTGGATATATTTCTCAAAATATTTTCAATTTAAATAATATCAAACTTGATCATGTTTTAAAAGACTATATTTCCTTAAATAAGGATAAATGATGCTTCAAAGATCTTTTGATAAAGTATTGGTTAATTATAAAAAAATATTAGGTAGTGGACTTGGTTTAGCAAAGCCTTGGGTTATCTCAGCAGGAAATAACAGTGCAAATATAAAGTTATATATACAACAACTTAATATTCCTGATTATCATAAAGTAATGTATCAGAATAATATATCAAGTTCTTATCATATTGCAGGCTATGGGCAGTCTTTTGAAGAAGCTTTAACAAGAGTTATGGGGGAAACTATCGAAAGATATTCTTTTATGTCTGTTTATCATCTCCTAAAACATAAACTGGTTACAAATTCCTTTTCTAAATTAAAAGAAAATAATTTAGTTTTACCTCTTGATTTTATAAATTTAGGTTCTTATACGGATCCGTTTTTTAGCCATATATCAGAAGATTCTTCCACAGACTGGATGCTACTTAAAAATTTAATCGATAACAAGAATATGTATATTCCGTTTAGTTTAATTGGGAGCAAAAAAGAAATAAAAGCTAATATAGTCCCTGCAATGAGTACAGGTACTGCAACGCATATGTCCCAAGAAAAAGCATTGATAAATGCACTCACTGAATCTTATCAATTACACGCTTTTATGGAGATGTGGTTTACTAACAAGCCATTAAATCAAATTTCTTGGGAAAGATATGTTTCAAAGAACTTTCTTACTGTTTTTAATAAAACTTTTTTAAAAAATAATTCATATGATATTATAGTTTTAGAAAATTCATTTCAAGATACTGAGTTCAAAAACTTTGTTGTCATATTAAAGAATAAAAGAGGCAGATTCCCTTACTGCGCCGTAGGAATACAAGGCGGCTTAAATTATGAATATGCATTACTTCGAGCAATGATGGAAGCTGCAGCGATTTTTGTCAATCTACAAGAATTTTATTTATTTCGATATGAGGAAATAAATAAAATCAATTTAGAAGATGTAAAGAAAAGTTATAATTTAGATGATACTTTTCTATTCTGGGGTAATTACAATAATATAAAAGAAAAAGAAGAAAAATTAAGTAAAATTATGTCCGGAAAAATAATTCCATTTAGAAGAAATGAAAAAATTAACGCAAATGAAGAATTAACACTTTTACTGCAAATAGCTTGCAAGAAGTTGAAATATCTTTATGCTATAGATATAACGCCCCCCGAGATTCAAAAATATGGTTATGAAACCATACGGGTAATCGCTCCTGAATTATTGCCTATGTGTTTCCCTGCTTTTCCATATATAAATCATGAAATTTTTATAAAAAACGGAGTATGCCAGGAAAATGTTTTCCCTCACCCTCTTCCTTAATATAAATTTATTTTTGCTCATAATTTTACCGTGGATAAGAGTTTTTGTATTTTCCCTAAAAATTGATAGGCAGCGTTTTTCTTCACAATTTATTTCTTCCGCTTTTTTTTTAACTGTATTTTATTCGATTGCAAACAAAAGAGATTTTTTCTCAATTTTTAATAAATTTTCTATTCTTCAATTTTGTATTGCCATACTGGTTGCTTGTGTATGTTTTCTTTCTGACATTTGTATTTTTAAACTAAAATATAAAAAAATAAAAATAACAGAAATTGAAAATGTAAATTTTGTTTTGTTGTTTTTTCTACTTATTTTTATTCCATTACTTGAAGAAATGGTTTTTAGAGGTATCCTTTATTTTTTCTTAGGGCATACTTTAATTGGTAAAATATTTTACATACTTTTAAGCTCAATATTTTTTGGATTAAATCACATAATTTATTCAAAGATAAATATTGTAACAAAAATATTTTGGGGTGTGTTTTTAAGTATTCTCTTTTTATTTTTTAATAATATAATTCTGTGTATTATTTCTCATATTACCTCAAACTTTTTAATTTTCTTTACAGGAAAAATAGTACGAGGCAGAAAATGAGCTTATTTATCATTTGTATTTCTTTTTTTATTTTTATATCCATAATTTCAATATTAAAAAAATATTTTATATTTTCACTAAAAAAAATTCATTTACTGATTTTAATAATTTTTCTTTCAGTTTGCACAGGACTTTTTATTTTTTCTTATATAAAAAACGGTTGGACTGTTTTTTTCTCTTCTTTCAATATTATTTTTATTTTCTTTGTTTTTACTTTTTTTTATCAATTAATTGGAATTATAAATTTTTTATATAGTCTTTTAAATGTAAAAAAAAGAATAGTTTTTACTTTTAATATAAAGGCACAATTATATAATTTTTTTAAAATGTCCTTTATTGTAATGCTTTATAGCAGCTTCTATTTCAACTTCATCAACTACGATTTCTATTTGTTATTGTTGTTTTGTTTAATATCGAATTTGCTCACTTTTTTTTCAAAGCAATTGGAATTTACAAATGAAAAGTATATTTATATAAAAGATTTTATTAGGAGTTTTTTTTATTTAGTTACTTGGCAAACTAACTTTAATATAGTATCTTCAATATTGTTGTTTATTGTTTTTTCTTTCTATGAATTTTTTATTTCCGATTCATTTGAAAAGGAACGATTAAATAAATATTTATCTATAAAATAACTTTGGAGAATAATATGAAAAAACTTAGCTTAATTTTTTATTTTATTTATCTTGCATTTTTTTCTTACGCACAAATATTATCAATGGATGATTTTTATAAAGAGAAAATAAATTTTTACTGTGAAGAAAATCATTCAATTATTATTTCAAAAATTGAGGAGAGGCTTAAACAAAATAATGATTTTTTTAAAAACAATAATGAGCTTGCTTTAACAATCGAAAATCTACTTATTCTTGAAAAAATCAATTTCTCATTTGACGCTTCCATTAATCATGAAGAAATTTATTTATCACTGAATTCGCAAAATGTAAAAAATGAATTATTTATTAGAGGCAAAAAATTATCGGTATTTTCTACTGAATATTTAACTTCATTTGCAGATTTGAAAACAAGACTATTGTCTTATCTCTCTCCAGGAGCAGTATATAAAGAATCTATGTTTGCGAAAGAGTTATATACAACAGCCTTAAAGAAAAACAAAAAATCATGCATTGCTCTTACAAGTTATTCTCTGTGGTTATATTTTGCACCGCCTGTTGCAGGGGGCGGCTATGGCGAATCATTTAAAAATATTATTTTAGCTGAGAAATATGCGGCAAATAATGAAGAACTTTTTTTTGTATTAATTAATAAATCCCAAATTTTATATTCAATGAATAAATTAGCGGAATCAAAAAATACATTAGAACAAGCGCATACATTGTTTGAAAAAGAGAAATTTACAAAAATTCTTGGAGAGAAAAATGAACACGGTAAAACATTGTTTGATTAGGTTCCTTTTTTTCCTAATTGCATTTTCCGGATACAGTCAATCTATTATTGAAGATTTCTATTCTGGTAATGACGTAAAAATAGACGAAGCTATTGAAATGTATGAAAAAGTAAGAAATTCCATAAATTTTGAAGCATTAACAGAATCTGAGTTTACAGAATATTTACACGCTGCAACAATAGTATCAACTCTTTATGCTTCAGGACTTATGCCTAAATATGAAGATTTGCTAAAATCTCTTGATAGCGAAATAAACAAACTTATTAAACGATTTCCTAACCTATTATCTTCTTATGAAGTATGTATGGAATATGCAGATTTTTTATATTCCCAATTTTCATGGAAAGAAAATACGAGCAGCATTGTTATGAAATTACCTATTTTATACAGGAAAGCCGCTTCTTTGAATAAAGATAATAGCGTTCCTTTATCAAAATTAGCAATTTGGTATATTTCAGCAAGTAATTATACAACTTCAAACTGGAATACTTTTATAAAAGAACAAGAAAACAATATTTCAAAGTTAAATAACGTTGATAAATTTATCGGATACTTATGGTATTCAATTTTTTATGCTAAAATATATAATTTTAAGAAGGCACTCGTTTTTTTAAATAGCGCAAAAGAAATATATCCTAACAGTGTTCTTCCGACAATAATAGAAGAAAATTATAAAAAAGGGATTATAGGATGGTAATATGCTTCAAGTAAATAATATTTGGAAATCATACGCTATTGGAAAAACTGTTACTACTGCAAATAAGAATATCAATTTGACCGTTCACGACGGTGAAATGATTTGGATTTATGGAAATTCCGGTTCGGGGAAAACAACTTTACTTAATTTATTGGTCGGATTAGATAGAGAAGATAAGGGTGAGATTATTTGGGACGGAGATCTTTTGACAAGAAAAAGCAGCAATCAAAAAGCCGATTTCAGATTATCCAATTGCGGATTGATTTTTCAATTTTTTGAAATGATTCAAACTCAGAATGTGTATTCGAATATTTCAATTCCTTTGCAATTACAAAAATGGGATTCAAAAAGGATAAAGTATATGATTTATCCTTTTTTAGAACTATTTCAGATAGCAGACTTAAAAAATAAAAAACCAACCCAATTGTCAGGCGGAGAAAAACAGAGAGTAGCTATTATTAGAGCGTTAGTAACTCAGCCTAAATATATAATCGCAGATGAAATTACTGCAAGTTTAGATCCTGAAATGTCAAAATTTGTATACCAAGTTATCCGTGAGTATATTAAAAAACACAACGGTATAGGTATTTTTGTTTCACATGATCCTATAATAAAAGATTATATAGACAATATATATAAAATGCAAAATGGTATTTTGGAGAAATTATGATTGTTGTAAAGCTCGCATGGACTAATTTATGGGCAAATTGGAAACGGACTTTATTACAATTACTCTTAATAATGGTAGCGGTAAGTTCTTTAATATTGTATAGAGGATATACCGAATACACCAAGCAGGGGATGGCTTTAGGTTATATAGAAAAAACAGGTAACTTGCAAATTTCTAAACAAGAAAAATCAGAATACCTTACGGAAGATGAAATGAATGCTATTTTTTTAGAAATAGAAAGTTCTTCTGTTATAAAAAATATTGAACCTGTCTTGGAATTTTCCGGGATCATAGGAACCGATACATCTTCTTCAATTTTTTGGGGAGAAGCCTATGATAATCCTGAAAAGAAATACGGAATTGTATATGGCAAACCCATCATGAAAAATTCCGATAGTATTGTCATTGGTACTTTATTAGCTGAAAAATTAGGCATAAATTCCGATTCTTTAGAAAATTCATTCGGAAATATTTTATCAAATACGAATGATTCGGGAATATCATTAGCATCCTTTTCTATTGCGGGTATTACTTCCACAGGTATTCCTCAAAATGATGAAGGGCTATTAATAGCTTCCAGAGCATCAGTTTTGGACTTTTTAGGTTCTGAAAACATAGCGTCTTATCTCCAGATTTATATGCGAAATGATGCTTACACCAAAGAGATACAAGAAATGTTACAAAATAAATTGTCTGATTCTTTTAAAATAAAAAACTGGATAGAAATGAATCCTTCGTATACTCAAATTAATGCCATGAATGAGGTTCAATGTAGCATAATAAGTATTATTATGTGTGCTCTTGTTTTTATCTCTCTGACACAATCTATTTCGACTGCATTTAATGAACGCTTATATGAATTTGGAACTTTGGAAGCTATCGGTTTAAAGAAAAATAAATTAATTGTTTTGTTAATTAACGAAGTTATTTTTCTTTCATTAATGGGGCTCTTCTTAGGTGATATATTTTCGCTTGTGTTATCAAAGTTTATAACTTCTATGAAGATAACTTTTATACCTCCGGGATATTCGGAAGGATATTTACTTAATTTTTTTATAACTTTTGATATTGTGTATTTAGCAAACTTTTTTGTTTTTTCGACTTGTATTCTTGCTATGATAATTCCGATTTATCATGTAGTAACAAATTCTGTTGTAAAGTTAATGCACCATTTGGAGTAGATTTATGCTTATAAAGAAATTTTTTTGTGTGCTGATGTTGATAAATTGTTCATTATTTGCTTTTTCCCAAGTTTATTCTTTCTATGATGAATTTATTAGAATCAATAATATTTTAGGGAATCAACAATATTTAGCTTCGCAAAAATTAATAATTACCGAAAACAATAAAATTATAGAAGAAAAGACAGCTATAAGCATTTTTTCAGGCGAATCACAAGTTACTTCAGTATCAAACTCTTATTTTTTAAGTACCCCTCACGGATACTGGATGTTCAATAAAAAATTAAAAAGTCCTCTCAAAATATCCGGAAATTTCCAAATAGAGGATTTTGATATTCAAGACATTTTACGCATAGATTATAAAAACAATTACAGGCAAGTAAGCACTGAAAATGCTCAAGAGTTTTTATTCGAGCGGGTTTCAAAAAAGATGACATACCCTTATATTTCTATCAGGCAACCATCATCAAAGCAATATGAAACAACCTTTATGGATAAAAATAAAAAACCGATAAAAACGCTTATCTATACGGCCGGTTATATAAATAATACAGAATATTTTTCTAATATAGAAATACATAATCATTTATTCAATGCATCAACAACGAGACGATATATCACTGTATCCCTCAGTAAAATAAAAATACCGACTATACTTTTTTCAAGTACGCAATTGGAAAAATTAATTCCATACATTATAGAAGAGTAAATTATGTTAAAAAAAATACTTACTATCAGTCTTGTTTCACTTTTTGCTATAAAAGCGTTTTCATTGGACTTCGGGTATACTATTTTCCAAAATTATTCATTTGTAAAAAAAACTGAATACACTCCTGCCGTCTATATTTCGCATACAAGTAATTATTTCTTAACTTTTCAATTGACATCTCAGAATAGTTTTTTTTCGGCGAGCCCCGCTCTTTCACTAAAAAATGAAAATATTTTTTTTAATTTTTATCGTTTTAAACTTGATTTTTTATTTGATAAAGCTGTTTTTTCTTTGTCAAAAGATATTTATTCAATGGGCTCCGGTTATATTTATAATCCGATAATTCCTCAGAGCATTTCTCTGAAAATTAATGATAGTACGGAATGGTATAGTAAAGTCGATTTTTATTTGAATGAACATATCATATCGCTTGGGACTTTGATTGATTCCAATATTGATTATTATGAAATCCCGCAATATATAAATCCCTATTTTTATTATGCTTTCAATAGCATATCCAATATGGTAGGACTTTGCGTAGATTATGATTATAAGTTTGGTAACTTTGATAATTCAAAACTTAAATTTGCTTTGGATACACAGTTCTTCCTTAAAAAAGACTATTCCTTATATTTTGCTGGTTCTCTCAGTTCTAATTTTTCCCAAAAAACCAATTATTCTATTTTGGCCTCTGTAGATAAATCCATTTTTATAAAAAATTTAATTTTTATACCGAAATTTGAATTTTTATTTCAAGATACTATTTTCTCAGCAGGTTTTAATATAAATATGGATTTTAGCTCCTATCTCAATAATCTTTTCTTTATAAAATATTCTACTAAAAATGAATTAAAAATTATGAATAAAATATCTTTTACAGTTAATAAATTTAAATTTGAAATGTCTTATATGATAAACAATATTCTAAAAAAATCTTTCACTGAGGGTGGGGTTCTTATTCTTGGAGTTATATATGAATAGAAAATATATTTTTATAGTGATATTTTTAATTTTAAGTTTAAACACGATATTTTCTGAAATTTCTTTAAAAGAATCAAAATTTTCTATTGAACCGAATTATTACGGACTTCCGCTTAATATCAGATTCGGTTATAAATATCGCCAAAATGATTGGGGATTATTTCCATTTCTCGGTTTTAATTTCAGCTTCGATAATTCTTATTCGCTTACATCTTTAGCCGGAATTCGGTTCAATATAAAACAATTTCAGTTTACATCCGAATTTCACTATGAATTGCTACCTTCACTCATATCAAAAAATAACATATTTTATAATTATAATAGACTTGATTTTAAAACTCAAAGAGCTGGAATATACATACCATTCTTTTTTGGAAAGAGAAAGCATATTACTGAAAATAATGAAGTTGATATTTACGATACCGGTTCTCTAGGGATCGGATCGGATATTTTTTTAGCTGAAACGGGATTTTTAAAAAACACCGTACATATTGCATTAAATTTTTCCGTGCTGCCTTCTGAAAAATTTACTTATTATGATATAACGGTGTTAGCACCTCTGACTTTATATTTTAATACAATTGAATTGGGATTTTTATATTCTGCATTCTATATTCAAAATTTGAAAATAAAAAACATAAGTCCCGCTAAAACTTTTAATGAAGGGAAAACTTTTGCAGCTTTTACGAATCGGCTGAATTTTTCATCTCAGCAGAAAAAGTATAATATCATTCAAGCTTTTGAGATCGAGCCCCGTTGGTATTTCTTAAGAACGATAGATCCTTTCTCTTGTGTCTATCTTTCTACATTTGCAAACAGCGGGATAGGAATAACAAAATCCGCTGAAGTCGATTTATTATATCAAGTTGGAGGAGGTATAGGATATACTTTATTTGATTCCGTACCTTTTGAATTTCAGCTTGGTTATGATAATCAATCGGGAATACTTATATATATAGGCGGCATTTCACGAATTATGCATAGGCCATAATCAAAGTTCAGAATCATGAAAATCTTTCATTGCCTTTAGACCATATCATTTTCCCCGCATGAAGGATAAGACAAGCGAATTAAATAATATTCAGAAAAATACTAGGACTTCTGCGGCAATCAGCTGTATTCCCGGAATGTCCCAGTACCCTGTTGCAATGTCGATGTGTGTAATGCCGGGTATGTTGATGAGCTTTTTGAGTGTATCAACGAGCTTTAAGTCTTCGGAATTGTCAGTCAGTGTACTGTGCATGGACATACGTTTCCCTTACACAACAGTGGCAAAAGCAGCAACTGCAAAAGGTACCGCCAAATAGTCCTGTAAAACTCTGCTTCCTTGTTTTAGAGATGCCGCTTTCTCATAAGCAACACCTGTGCGACAAACGGAAGAAACCAACCGTTTTTTTTCTTGGAATGATCAAGCACTGCAAAAAATTATGCAGTACATGCGCGATTGGTCGGTCGATGTCAACACCAGCGCCGCTGCCGAAGATGAGTTTAAATTTAAATACCTGTACGATCCTCCGTACGCACTCGTTACCAGCGGGCGTTGCTTATTTTGGTATATTCCAAGCGACAAGCTCTTCGCGCTTTCCAACGATCAGTTGAAAGCAATCGATTACCGATGGATGAGCTATAATAACAAAACTCCGTTACAGGACACTATTATCTATGCCGGTATTTGCAAAAAAGCACGAAATAAAAAGGCAGCTAAAGCCTTTTTAACGTGGTTTTTTAACGCGGAAACACAAAGAATTTTGCTAGAACGGTCTCATGCCAACAATATGATTGAACCTGCTTTTGGACTTGCCGGAGGGTTTTCCTCGATACGGAATGTAACTGAAAATATTTTTCCATTGTATTACCCGCTTTTATTAAAGCGCCTGCCCCAAATGAATGCGTTTTCTGCTCCGCATATTTTACCCAATAATTGGGAAACACTCAAAAAAGAAATCCTCTTTCCTTACTTTATCGACCAAACACAGGATCCGCCAAATCGTGAAAGGCCTTCACTCAACAAATGCATTGCCGATTGGTACAAAGCAACGTCTATCGATAGAAAATAACCGCTGTTTTTAAACAGCTACCGATTACCCTGCACTTTTATCCGTACAGAGGTTTCAATACCCCAATCGTCGACCTGTTCGACAACGCAGTTATTGAACAGGTCTATTGACACGGATAAACACCCGTATATACTGAGATATATACGGAGGATTTATTATGGTTTGTGCAAAAGTATTTATGAGCGGAAATAGTCAAGCGGTAAGGATTCCAAAAGAATTCCATATTGATCATTCAGAACTCTTTATCAAGAAGATAGGAACAACAATAATTCTTTATCCTCAAAATCGTCCATGGGAAAATCTTAAGAAAAGTTTATCGGAATTCTCTGAGGATTTTATGTCAAAAGGAAGAAATCAGCCTCCATTGACAGACAGAGAAGAGCTGTAATGTATTTACTGGACACAAACATTTGTATTTCCCTTATAAAAAATACATTTCCCGTTCTTACTAAAAAGGTTTTTTTGGCAAACAGTGCCGACCTATTTTTGTCATCTATTTCAATCGCAGAAATGGAATATGGAGCCGCAAAAAGTCAGAACAGAGAAAAGAATCGGCAAGCTTTGTTAGCCTTTTGTACTGACTTTAATACTATTCTTGATTTCACGGTAGAAGATACGGAAGCGTACGGGCTGATTAGAGCCTATCTTGAAAAAGAAGGGAGCATTATTGGTCCGTATGATATGCAAATTGCAGCCCAAGCTATGACAAGAAATTTGATTGTTATAACAAATAATTACAGTGAATTTACGAGAATTCCCTGGATAAAAGTAGAAGACTGGACAAAGGATTAGAATCACCGGCCACAACGCTTTGCGCCGAAGTATTAAACCTTCCGCTTATTTTTCTCAAGTTTTTGCACTGCATTCCGAAACTATAATCGGAGGATTATCTTATGGATACTGTTTCTATTGCACAAAGGATAGAAGGAACACTGTTACAGCAAATACGCATTATGCACAAAATATACGAGTATCAAAAAACACTGTCGGCAGGAGTATTCGATCGTTCATGGGAGAAAATTGAGCAGTGTGTGGTAAAAAGCGCCGAGGCGTCACGGGAGTTTTTACACCTTGATAAGCAGAATTTTGCGCTGCTGCAACAATTAAATCCGCATAACCAAGATACTTCCGATTTTTATGGATATACGGCGGGGCTTCCGGTAGAAATAAAACAGAAGCTCAATCAATTATACCAACAATTACAGCACTGCGTACGGCTCTCAAAGATAGAAAACGATACGCTGAATGCATACACTGAACACACCCAATTTCTGATTGGCTCCCTTGTGCAAGCAGTAGGAGAAGACAAAAAAACCTCGTTCTACACTAAGACAGGAGCAGCAACGTCAGCGAATTTTACACGGTTGGTAATTGATACCGTCTCTTAACGGTTCATTCCGTTAGGGAAGCACTGGATACTACTGCCACATAGTAATCAGCGCTTATGGATTTCAAGGAGGAAATAATGTCTCTTTTTTATTCAATTGAGATGGGTAAAAGAAGTTTATTTGCGCATCAGCAATCGGTACAGACGGCTGGTCATAACATATCCAACTCGTCTACAGAAGGCTATACCCGCCAACGGGTAAAGCTTGGTGCTTTCTCACCGATATACCGTCCCGATCTATCCCGCGCTGAAACACCAGGGCAAATAGGGCAAGGGGTTACGGTAGACTCTGTTACCCGTTTACGCGATGAATTGCTTGATCAACGGATTGTAGAGCAAACGGATCATCAAGGCTATTGGGAAACACGCGATACCTACATTCAAATGCTGGAGCAGCTGTACAATGAGCCGGATGATCTTTCGGTACGCACTCGTTTAGATCAGTTCTGGGATTCATGGCAAGAGCTGGCAATGTACCCTGAGGCCACCGCATCCCGTGCAGCAGTGGTAAGCCGGTCTAAAACGCTCACCGATTCTATTCATCACCAATACAAAGGCTTACAGGGTATCAGGGATATGATAAACGGCGATATAGAAGCGCGAGTACGGCAAGTCAATACCATTACCAAAAAGATTGCAGAACTCAACAACGAAATCGTAAAATCTCGCGCACTGGGGGATAACCCCAACGACCTCATGGATAGCCGCGATGTACTTACCGAAAAGCTCGCCAATATCATCACCATCACCGTTGATAAACGAGACAGCGATGAAGCGTATATCATACATACGGCAGGCTTAGAGCTCGTACAAGGCGGCACGCATAGGACATTTGCGCTAAAAAACAATACCGCTAATGACGGCTATGCTGATGTTATCTGGGAAGATTCAGGCAACCTTGCGCACTTTGAGAAAGGCAGCCTTGCCGCGCTCATTGAATTACGGGACTCCGATGTCCGCGATGAAATGCGAAAACTCGATACCATGACCATGAATTTCGTCGATCTAGTAAACGATATCCATAAAAACGCCATGGGCTTAAACGGTAAAACAGGCATCGATTTCTTTAAAGAGCAGTACTTTATCAACAATACACAAGGCAACTTTGATAGAAGCGGAGACGGCGTCTATGATTCTTCGTATATCTTTCGGTTTACCGGTGCTCATCAATTAGACCCCCGCGAACAAATCGGCTTAGAAGGACGCATGACTTTTTCTGCCGGCAATGGTACCGTAGAAGTACCCTACTATTCAACCGATATGGTCGCCGATGTGGTTGACCGCATTAACCGCTCAGGATCGGAAGTAGTCGCCTACTTAGATCAAAACAGCCGCCTTGTGCTTAAAGGCGCTACCGCTGAAAACAGGCAAAATCCCGATTTTGTCATCCGCCACGTAGAAGATTCCGGTAGTTTCTTGGCAGGGTATACCGGCATACTTGCAGGCAGCGGCGCCGAAAATGCGTACGACTGGCAGCAAGCCGATGCGGTTGCCGCCCTTGCGCCTAACGGAGCTCAATACGCCGTTTCTCCCATTGCGCATCCTGCAGGCTGGATGGAGTTGAACCCGGCCATCACCTCTGATTTGCAGAATATCGCGGCCGGTTATCCTGGCCCCGAAGGCACCCCATACCCTGGCGATAATAGGGCAGCCGTAGCCATTGCACAAATACGCAATACACCGGTTATGGTCGGTAATACCCGCACCTTTGATGAGTTTTTTGCGGAAGCAGTTACCAACATGGGCTTAAAAGGAGAGCAATCCGAGCTTGCCTTGAACACGCAATCAGCAATACTCAAAGAACTACACGATATGCGCGATTCCAAATCGGGTGTCAATATCGACGAAGAACTTGCCGATATTATTAAATTTCAGCACGGTTATAATGCCTCCGCTCAGTTCGTGTCAACCATTAACGAGATGCTTGACACGGTTATTAACCGGCTCGGCGTATAAACCGGAAGGAGCTTGCGCATGAAACGGATTAGTTCCAATATGCAGTATACTGACCGCAGCTTCGCCGTCCGTAACCAAGAAAAGCGGCTGCACCGTGTGCATAATCAGCTGAGCACGCAGCGGCGTATTCAGCAGTTACGCAATGATCCGCTCGCAGCAGGACATTCAGTCCGCTATAAATCGCTCTTGACACGGCTTGATCGATTTGAAAAAAATGCAAAAACGCTCAACGATCAGTATAAGGTAGCGGAAGCGCCTATGCAAACCGCTATGGATATCATGCAGCGGTTGCGGACCTTAGCCTTAGCGGGAGCAACTGGCACCAACACTGCCGACGATTTGAAAAAAATGGCACCCGAAGTGGATCAACTGTTGGATGAACTTGTGCAAAATGCCAACGCAATAGGCGCCGATGGCACGTACCTGTTTGGCGGAACCAAAAGTTTTACCGAACCCTTTGAGCCGGTAATGGGGGACATCGACGGTGCCGGTACCGCAGTAATTACGGCAGTACGGTATAACGGGTCAATTGACACTAAAAAAATTGAATCCGATGAACTTGCGTTTTTGGATATCAATCATGCCGGTAACCGTATATTTTGGGCAGACAAGCAAGTGTTATTTTCGGAAACTGATGCGCGCAATTACGTAGTAACAGTAGATAGTGCCATCGAAGTTGACGGCGTATCCATTCCGCTGGTCGCAGGCGATAACGTGTATGCTATCATCTCCAAAATTAACAATTCAGGAGCGGCCATCAAAGCCTCTCTTGATCCGGTAACGAGCGGCTTAAACCTTGAAACAACCGATGCACGCCAGCTATGGCTCCGGGATATCGGCGAAGGCTCTGTACTGAGCTCATTGGGTTTGATAAAAGCACAGCAGCGCCCTCCGTATAATCTTTCAGATTCTGTGCGGGTATCAGGCGGCTCGCTTTTTGATGCGGTTATCGCAATGCGCAACGCAATGTATGCAGGCGATCACGAAGCGCTCGGCGGCAAAGTACTCGGTAGTATTGACGGCGCTATTGATAATGTCTCAATGCGGCTTGCAGAAAATGGGGCGCGTTATGAGCGGGCAGAAACCGTGCTTGCACGTTTAAATGCACAAATACCTAACGTAACTTCAGCGGAATCCCGTGAATCCGATTTGGATTTAACGCAAGCTATTGCAGATCTTAAACTGTACGAGTATACTCATGCAGCGTCGTTAAGCACACTCGGCAGTTTATACAAGAATACATTGTTAAACTATATGCGGTAGTGTAAACGGCCTATATGCGGAATATAGACAAAATATCGCATAATTTTAAAGAGAAAGGGCAAACGGTTTGCAGCACCGCTGCACAAACCCTACAATAAGGAAAATAGTGTATGGAAATTGAAACAAAAGCACTCGGAACAGTTATCATTGATGAAAAACAAATTATTACCTTGCCGGAAGGGTTCTATGGCTTTGAAAACTATCACCGTTTTGCACTCCTTGATGCAGAACAAAAGCCTTTTCTCTGGATTCAATCACTTGAAGACGTGCAGCTTGCGTTTATTGCGCTCGATCCTTTTATTTTCCGTCCTGATTATGAAATCAATATCGACGACACAGAGCTGCAGCCGCTCCAGATTACTTCACCTTCAGATGTAGTAGTATTAGCGCTCGTAACGATCCCTACCGACGGTTCCCCTATTACCGCCAATCTACAAGGCCCGCTCATTATTAACAAAAAAAATCAACAGGGTATGCAGCTGATTCTGGATGGGAAAAATTGGAAAACCAAACATGACATTATTGCAGAAATGAACGGGGGAAAATCTCCATGTTAATACTTTCTCGAAAGCTTAACCAAAAAATTCGTGTAGGGGATGCCATTGAAATTACCGTGATTGAGGTGCATGGCGATCAGGTAAAAATAGGCGTTGATGCTCCGCAATCGATAAAAGTATTCAGAAAAGAAATATACGACGAAATCCAGCGAGAAAACAAAGCGGCATCTTCACTGGGCAATATCGATACACTGACACGCTTAGAACTGGAAAATCGGCATTAAATTTCGTATAGAATACTACACATGAGTATTTAATGTCTCCCATACGATGTCGAATTTAGCGTGAATTTTTTGAAAATGTTGCACTAAGTCAGGATCAAACTGTTTTCCCGCCCCTCGGGTAATAATCTGCACTGTTTCTTCATGCGATAAGGCTTTTTTATAGGGGCGTTTCATTCGCAACGCATCATACACATCGGCAATTGACACAATCCGCGCCGATAAAGGAATCATCTTGCCCTCTAAGTTAAAAGGATAGCCTTTTCCATCCCAACGCTCGTGGTGGCTGAGGGTTATTTCTTTGGCCATCGGGATAGGAAATGACGAAACAATAAGAGCACCATTGATAGTATGCTCTTTCATTATTTTCCATTCAGTGCTGGAAAGCTTACTCTGTTTTTGCAAGATATAATCCGGCGTTCCGATTTTACCAACATCGTGAATGGCAGCAAGAAACGAAATGTTTTCAATAAAATCCCGTGTGATTTGCGGATAGCTATTCAACGAAAGCAGGTATTCAGTGAAATTCCGACAATAAAAATTCAAGCGTTCTGCATGAAGCCCTGTTTCATTATCCTTTAACTTTGAGGCTTGGAGAATCCCTCCGAGCATTTGCTTATATAATTCAATGCTTTGATCTGTTACATCTTCAAAAAGTACCCAATAGCCCACCAATGTATCAGAAGGATCAAAAAACGGATGAACGCGTACTCTTGTATTGAGCGTTTTAAGTAGACGAGCCTTATGAACTATATTGCCAAACCACGAATAACCTTTTTCTTCTGAACGTATACAATAAAAAAAATTCTTTATTTCTACCTGATTAAAAATTCTTCCAAAAACATTAAAAAAAGGTTTATAAGTCAAATTATAGTAACCGTCAAAAAGTAGACGGGCAGGCTCGTTTATAAATCTAATGAGTAAATCACTATCAATAATAATTGTCGGGACAATTTGCTTTCGCGATAATAAAATTATCTCTTGGATATAGTCATCCTGAGCAACTGTTGATTGAGGGGGTAATAATTTTTGTTCCATATGTTAGTCTTTTTCTGCATCACTTTTCCGAATATAAAGCGGCCCAAGATAGTCAGGCGCTTTTACTAATGTATCTATATGCTGTTTCGCATAGCTAATCATAGACGGTGCAAAACATACCGGTAAATTTTCAATAAAATTGCACTGCACCCCGGGGGCAACCGCAGCAAGCGCTTTCTGAAACACTTCAGTACCATATCCGGTTACTAGCCAGCGCTCACTTTTCGTAAACCAGGGGATTATTTCTTCGATGGTAGAATCAGCAGGCTCTCCCATAGGTTCACCAGCCTTAAAAAGCTGGGTATAAAAACGATCCCGTTTTGCATCGATAATAACGGCAAGACCGTCCTGCCACGCCGCATACTGATGGGCAATACACGTAAACGTTGGAATAGGGACAAAAGCGCTGTCCGACGCAAGTTGTAGCGCCTTTGCGGCTGAATACCCGAGCCTTAAACCGGTAAACGAGCCTGGCCCTTCTGAACTAAGCACCACATCAATTTGGGGTGCGGTAAAACCGGCCAGTGCAATGGTTGCCTCAACAAGAGGTACCAACTGTTCAGCATGAGAACGATTGTTACCGGCAAAAGTCTGTGTTACCAAACCCTTAGGGCCTTCCGCAGCGATTGAAAGAAGCGAAGTTACTGTATCTATTGCAAGAATATTCATACTGCACATTTAAACGGAGTAAGCAATTGCGTATCATAACGCCAATTCATTACTTTGATAGTACGAGTAGCATCGCTATTAACCACAATGTCAATAATGATGCTATCCTTGGGAAGTTCATGCAATACTTTTTCGCTCCACTCAATAACGCAAACGCCATCGCCATATAGTAAGTCATCAACTCCAAGATCTAAAAATTCTTCCGAAGAACCAAGCCGGTATACATCCATATGATAGAGCGGAAGTCTTCCATAGTGTTCAGAAATCAACGTAAAAGTTGGGCTCGTAACATCTTCGGCAATAGCAAGCCCTTGCGCGATACCCTTGGTTAGCTGCGTTTTCCCTGCCGCTAATGGCCCCTGTAACGCTATTACGTCTCCCTTTTGCAGCAATGTACCTAAAACTGCGCCAAGCGCAATGGTCGCTTGTTCTGTTTCTGTTTTTAAGTAGAGTTCCAGTTCCATGCTATCCCTTTTTATCATTAAACCTGTTCTGAAATTTTAAGACAGGTATATTGTCTCATCCATGCAGCAACGAGATTACACATAAGAGCATCTGTGCGGCATAATAAAACAAGAAAATATCGATACGTTAATAGAATATAGTATACTCAAATTGCATACGATAATCAACAACTTCGCCGCACAGCAGCACCGTTGCTCGCAAAAGAAATAGAAAAGTGTTTCTGTGATTGTACTAGGCTTTTTATGACATTTTTAGTATTATCTCGCCATAAGAGCAGCACTGAACCATCCCATCATAGCTGAATCAGTGTTGTCTTGAGGAGTGTACTGTGCGATTAATTATCAAAAATAATTACGACGAATGTTCAAAATGGGCTGCAAATTATATTTGCAAGAAAATTAACGATTTTGTTCCGACAGCTCATAAGCCTTTTGTACTCGGACTGCCGACCGGCTCTACATCACTTGGCACGTATGAGCAACTCATCGCTCTTTACCGGCAAAAGCAAGTTTCTTTTGAACATGTCGTCACATTTAATATGGATGAATATGGAGGCCTCGCAGCCGATCATCCCCAAAGCTATCATTATTTTATGTACACGAATTTTTTTAATCACATCGACATTAAGCCGGAGAATGTTCATATATTAAACGGTTTAGCGCAAGATGTGCAAAAAGAATGCGCAGAGTATGAACAAAAAATCGCATCTTATGGAAAAATTCACCTGTTTATCGGAGGGGTCGGTGTAGACGGGCATATAGCCTTTAACGAGCCTGGCTCATCGCTAAGCTCCCGCACCCGGCAAAAAACGCTCACACAAGATACGATTGCCGTAAACGCCCGCTTTTTCGACGGTGATATAGCTGCAGTGCCCCAAAAAGCGCTCACAGTTGGTATCGGCACTATTGTTGATGCAGAAGAAGTTATGATTATAGCTACGGGGTATAACAAAGCCCGCGCAGTGTATCATGCAGTAGAAGGTGCTATCAATCATATGTGGACTATATCAGCTTTACAAATGCACGCTCATGCCCTCATCGTCTGCGATGAAGCCGCAACTGACGAGCTACGGGTTGGTACTGTTCGGTATTTTAAAGACATCGAAAGGAACCGGTAATGAAAAACTCGCTCCAATTTCAAACTGTTTCTTTTTTTATTTTACTTGCTATCACGCTTACGCTGGTTGCGAAAGTTTTCTTACCATACGCCAGCGTTTTGCTCTGGGCTGCTATTCTGTATATTATTTCGGCGCCGCTGTACCATACCGTTATTGTTCACTTTAACGTAGAAAAAAAAGGCTACCATATCAAGCGGCGCATTATCGCAGGCTTTTTTTCAGTAGGCATAGTGCTGATCGTAGCTGGTATCCTTTTTTTCTTTGTGATAAAGCTCGTAGGGCAAGGACAAATATTAGCAAGAAAAATAATGAATTTCTTTACGCAGCATCCTCATTTATTCGAATTAGACCAAAAAGATTCGCTGGCTGAACTTGTATTTAACATTTCTATGGGCACGATTGATCTTTCTCAATTCGATATAAAAAAAGAAGTATCTACTTATGTCATGCAATACACCAATACGATTGTGCAGTACGTAACCTATATACTTAAAAACATCGGGAATTTCGGCCTTTCACTACTTTTTATGAGCTTTGCACTCTATTTTTTTTACATCGACGGTCCGTACCTCGCCTCACTATTTATTACGGCCATTCCCATTCAAGTAACCGAGGGGCAGGAGTTAGCAAAACAGTTTAAAAACATCGTTACCAATCTATTTAAAGGTTTTTTTTTAGTATCCATCTGCCAATTTGTCGCCGCCTTGTTTGTTTTTTTGCTGTTCGGTATAGAAGGGGCGCTACTACTGGCTTTCCTTACCTTTTTCAGCTCATTTTTACCGCTTGTCGGCTGTGCAATTGTTTGGATCCCCATCGGTGTTGAACTCTGTATCAGCGAAGGTCTCTTAAAAGGCTGTTTGTTCCTTATCACCGCAGGGATAGTTATCAGTTCTTTGGATAACGTGCTGCGCCCCCTCTTTTTGCAAAACCGGATACATGTACATCCATTACTTATATTTTTCTCGATACTCGGCGGCATAGAATTGTTTCATTTCAATGGTATTGTACTCGGCCCTCTGTTCGTTATATTATTTTTTACCCTTATCGACATCGCCCGCAATAAAGACAATGCGGCCATAGAATAGCCAATGCAGGATTCTCGCTGCGCTTCTCTATACCGCCAACGCATTGTTCATACTGAGCAACTTATTTCCCCATGCGCATTCCGCCAAAAGCTACCAGTATCAGAGGCTGCGTACCATACCGTCTCTACAAGCAGAAAAGAAATAGAAGCCATCATACGCGGCGATGATGAGCGCTTTCTTCTTATTATCGGTCCCTGCTCCATCCACGACCCGCGTGCCGCATACGACTACGCAAAAAAACTAGCAGTCTTACGAAAAAAATACGAAGCCCTTTTCTCTATTATTATGCGTGTATACGTTGAAAAACCGCGTACCTGCATCGGCTGGCGCGGCCTTATTGTAGAACCAAACCTTGACGGCACCAGCAACCGAGCAGTAGGCTTGCACCAAGCACGCGCGCTCTTATTACGAATAACTGAACAGGGCTTGCCCGCTGCGGCAGAATTACTCGATCCTATCACGCCTCAATACATTTCAGACGTGCTCAGCTGGACATCAATCGGAGCTCGATCAGCAGAAAGTCAGCTACACCGTGAATTCGCTTCAGGGCTCTCTATGCCGGTTGGTTTCAAGAACGGAACCAATGGAGACATTGAGGGAGCTGTCAACGCCGTCATTGCGGCTCGCCGTCCGCACACCTTTCTTAGCATTGGCGACGATGGACATGCTGCCGTCATACACACCGCAGGGAATGAACACACCCATTTGGTACTACGTGGAGGCAGGCGAGGTACCAATTACGACAGAAAAACAATAGAAACAAGCTGCGCCGGTATGACGCGTAACGGTATCGCCCCTGCAGTGATAGTTGATTGCTCGCATGGCAATTCTCAAAAAAATCCTGAGAATCAGCAATCCGTTTTGCTCCATACGTTAATGCTACGATACGGAGACAAGCCAATACGTGCTATTCGCGGCTGCATGCTGGAAAGTTTTTTACACGCAGGCTGCACCGATATAGCTAACGCGCATAAAAAGGAAGCCTACGGCGTATCTATTACAGACCCCTGCATGAGCTGGGATATGACTGAAACGCTGCTTAAGAAAGCAGCTCATATAATAAACATATAGAACACTATTTAAGGAAGAAATCAATGAAAGCACAAGTACGGATTTACACCGACGGAGCATGCTCAAAAAACCCCGGCCCAGGCGGGTGGGCATTCGTTATCATACTGCACACAAGTGAAAGCGCTGAATCAGAGATAGAATTATGCCGAGGCAGCGGTTCAGAACAGCACACCACCAATAACCGGATGGAACTACAGGCAGTTATCCAAGCGCTGTCAGCATACCGTCCACACATGCGTACAGCGCCGTACGCAGAGGCAGCACTGAGCATTCATACTGATTCGCAGTATGTACAACAGGGTATTTCCTCCTGGATAAAAGCGTGGAAAAAAAACGGTTGGAAAACCGCCGGAAAACAAGCAGTAAAAAATCAAGACCTATGGCAGCTGCTTGATACCTTAGCAACCGACTGTAAACCGCAATGGATATGGGTAAAAGGACACGCAGGGGACAAGTATAATGAACTTTGCGATTCATTGGCAACCGCCGAAATACAAAAAAAATCAAGCACTGTATAAAAGTATACAAAGAATTACTCTTTTTACATAAGAGCGCTTGATTTTTTCGTCAATGGTACTATAATAAATAAAAATTTTATTCGTTGTGTAAATAATAATGAAAGTACGAAGCTTTTTTCTCTATAGTATAATTTTTCTTGGTTTTTTGCTGATATCTTTTCTTGTGTACTTCTATTACGTGAGACCAAATACAGCGGTTAATGGTATGGGCGGTGGTAACATCCCCTTTTCAGAAGGCCTCCCTGCCGTTGAAACACAAAATAGGTATGCGTTCAGCCTGTTTTATTATGTCTACGTCGTTAAGCAGGGAGATATGGTCAGTTCTATCGCCAGTAAATACGGTATAAGCCAAGATGCGATCATTAGTCTCAATAAGTTAAAAAATACGCGCACCTTACAAATTGGTCAGATTCTAAAGATCCCTTCTATCGATGGCATTCCGTATCGGGTTCAAGCGGGCGACACGCCTGAAACCATCGCTGATACCTACAAAATTTCATTGGAAAAACTTGCCCAAGTCAATACATTTACCGATAACACTGTTGAACCAGCTTCTATGATATTTTTACCTGATGCTAAACTAGATTGGGCCACTTTACAAGAAATCAACGGTGACTTATTCAAAAAACCACTGCGAAGAGGCTATGCCATCTCTTCGCGTTACGGCTGGAGAGACAACCCTTTCATGACTGGAACCCGCAGTTTTCATAATGGAATTGATATGGCCGCCCCACAAGGAACGCCTGTCTATGCCGCTTTATCAGGGAAAGTCATTGCTACCGGCGAAAGCCGCATATACGGTAATTATGTTCTTATCCGCCACCATTCCGGCTATCAAACATTGTATGGGCATTTGCATACCATTCTCACTACCACGGGAGCATCCGTATCACCACTATCAAAAATCGGCACCGTCGGAAGTACCGGTATGAGCACTGGCCCGCACCTCCATTTTACTGTCTTTAAAAATGGAGCCACTTTGAATCCTGCCGCATTATGGCATTAATACGTGAGCACACTGCTATGCAGATAGCTCAAGCACCGCGCCGCCGCTCTTTAGTATATGTTCTATATGGTTTTTTAATTTTTATATTATGGTTGCTCATTTTTGCAGGTTTACTCTATGCACGGAGCAGACAATTAGCAGCCATATATGCCCATATAGTCGAACATGCAGAAACGCAGTATGTGCATACTACCAGCAACCATGCTGAGCTCCCCTCATTAGAACACATCGCTCCCTGCACGAAGGGCGCTATTCCTCCGCCTGCTATTGCCGCACGTTCGGCAGTACTCATAGACGCACACAGTGGAGACCTTCTGTTTGAAAAAAATCCCAATCAGAGTATCCCTCCCGCCTCACTCACCAAACTGGTTGCTATTTACACCGCTATGCAGGCAATTGAAAAAGGCGAAATCCACTTAACCGACTTAGTCACCCCTCCGCCTGCATCGTGGGCAAGCAATATCCCGCCCGGATCGTCGCTTATGTTTTTAGGCAAAGATCAACAACTCACTGTTGAAGAACTCTTGCTGGGAATGTCAGTTGTTTCCGGTAATGATGCCGCCATTGCCCTTGCAATACACACTGCAGGCTCTGTGCAAGCCTTTGTAAAACGGATGAACACAATAGTACAGGAAATGGGGCTTACCGATACCTACTTTGCAGAACCAAGTGGTTTAGACGAGCACAACCGTACCACAGCCCGTGATTTTGCCCGTTTTTCCTATAAATATATACAAAAATATCCAGAAAACCTCCAAAAATTTCATGCTATCTTGCATTTTTCCTACCCTAAACCAACGAACCTTCTACAACCGCAATCAGCCCAGCCAGCTATTCATCAATATGCAACCAACACACTGCTAGAACGATTACCAGGCTGCGATGGCATTAAAACAGGATTTATTGACGAATCCGGTTTTAATATTTCGCTTACCGCTCAACGCAATGGGATACGGTTCATAGCAGTTATTTTAGGTGGTCATGGAAAAACAGCTCAGCAAGGCAAGATGATTAGAAATCAAAATGGAACTTCATTATTGGAATGGGCGTTCTCGACATTTTCAACGGCATCTTTAGAAGCTATACCTATCGCCTTCCCTTCTATTCCCGTACTGGGTGGCAACAAAGCAGGCAGCTCTTTCGCAATAACTCCGCTCATTGCTTTACCGCCTACTGATACCGCTGCTTTTACTGTTTTAAAAGAAAGTACAGCGCGTAAAGCGCCTGTTGGTACGATAAAACCACGCATCATTCTCCCGTTATATCTTGCTGCTCCCGTTTCTGCAGGAGAAAAAATAGGGCGGATAGAGCTTATGCAAAAACACGGTGCACAAGAGTACTGCGTTGCAGTATTTCCCCTTATCGCAAATACGTCCATTCAGCAAGGGAACTCATTATACTGGAAATTTGACCACCTTGCTTTTTTATTGGCTAAAAAGTTACACATGATAAAGGGAGCCCTGTAACAACCTGACAAAACGGTGCACAAACGCTCAAGCACGAACAAATGCTACAAACCTGTTTTAAAGGTTAAAGATTTACCTCTGAGCATAACCAAATCAAACCGGTCAAAACCGGGCACTGTTTCCGCAGCATTGAATACAATAGTTTCCATATCCTCAACCGTTCCAAATAAAAAGACTGCATACTTGGTTTGAGCCGCAGACTGATGCAGTGTTTTAAGATCAAGTACATGATTTTTTAATTCATTCCTAAAACGCGCCATAGCTTTACTATCAAAACTATTATTTATGGTTACCTCATAGCGTATACCGCCGGCATACGCCTTAGCGAGCAATACTTTTGCCTGGTCAATTGCAAGAGGCAACGCTTTATATACGGTAGATTGAATTGCATTGGCTTGCGCATCATAGACACTCACTTTGCTAAAGGTTTTAGGGCTCGTATATGGCACTGAACCTAATAGTTCTCCTGTTGAAGGATTAAAAATATTCAGTGTGATTTTTGCCGAACCATAATAGCCATCCAATTCAGCTCCACCTTCGGTAACAGCATCGAGTTCCATATAAACATCTGCATTCAGCTTTTGTGCAATAAACTGGATAAGCGAGAGGCCTTCGGCAGCATTTTCTTGGTATATAAGCGTAGCATCTTTTTTAATTTTTTCCACTTCTTTCGCATCAATCATACGGTAACCGTGCTTTATCAAATAACCGTTTGCAATATCCACCGCAGTTTTCAGCAAAAATCTATCGGCACGAGAATTTTCTGCATTAAATACCATGTACGTCATATTTTGAATATAATTACTCAAAAACGCACTTCGCGACTTTTTATCAGCGGAAGCTACTACGTCTGCAAGCATTTCTTGCGGCTCATCTGAATAGCGCGGCTCGGCAGAGTGGCGTGACCGTTGCGGATTGACTTCAATAGTGATATGAGCCGCTTCATCGATAGTTTGAGGTTGGCGATCAACCGTACGCTCAGAGGGCGTAGCTCTTTCATAGCTCCCCACTAGTATTTTTTTCGACCGTAGCAATATGACGAGCTCTTGCATTTTAACAGGAATAACAGCTTTCCAAACGTACACATCGCCTCGTTTTGATTTTTGCAGTACTACAATATCGCTATTTACTACATACCGGTTAGGACTATCAGTATCATATAACAGCACCTGCAGCTGTGCATAATGGGATTGTTCAGCATAATCCCCGATAAGCTCAATAACACCTTGCCTAATCGCTGCAATCTTAGCCTTATTGAGTGCTTGCAGAAGGGAAACATCCTCGCCCACCACGGTAAAGGTTTGCACATCTTCGTACCGCAGCTGCATGGTATATGGGGTATCCTCTTTAACAACTAAACATGATGAAACACCCAGCGTATAGCACAACGCCAGTATTATTGCGTATTTTTTCATAATTATTCCTAATCGTATAAAAGACTATCGGGTATCTTTAAAAACTCGGTTAGTTTTTAAAGATACCCGACGAGTTAAGATAAGTCTTTACAAGAATGACTCATCTCGATAACATCACAACTAAATCTAAAGCTCAGAAAAGCTGAGGTTCTGCGCGGATCCCTACAACTTAACAGTCAGTCCAAGCCCTAATACACCGCGTAGCAGGAAAGGCATCTGCGGGTTTGTGGTATAGCCACTTTTTATACCAATATCAAGCCCTATTTTAAAGTCTCTCGCAAAAAGCCAGCTAATATGAGTAATCAGTTTGCCCCCAAGCTCAAGCGTCGTTGGAGCTACATTTTTTTCTTTCGAAGCAGCTACTGTATAAAAAAAGTGTAAAGTAGGAAGTATCTGACACCTTCCTATATATGTATTCATAATTTCCGCCCCAATCGAACCAGAAAAGACTGGGTAAATCCCCCAAAAGCCATTTATCTCGAAAGCAAAGCTCGGCCTCACCCGATACACTCCCCGTGTCCACGAAATATGCAAACCGCCTGTAAGGAGTGGCAGCACAGTATTCTTTGCAGTTGAATAATAGGCAGTACCAAATTCCACATTGCTGTACGTTCTAAATTCCATCGGTAAATGGGGGATTTCTCTCAGCTGATCACCTACGACCACATCAGGATCCGCATAGAGGGTTAATGCAGTAGAAAAATCCTGCTGAGTATCAACTACCACTAGCAAACCGGTTTCCACTGGATTATTGTTGCTATCGTAGCCTATAATTGCATATTCATCGCCCTTATAAATGCCGATGGTATTACCAAGTTCAAAATAGACACGAGGCTTCTCAGTGGCGATCACTCCTGTGTTAATTCTAAAATCACCGACATTTCGTAACTGCCCTTCAAGTCTTACTCCTATCATACTCGCCAACTGCCTAAACGCTTCGTTAATTCTCTTATCTTTCGCTGTGGCAGTAAGCATAAATTCTGAATGTTTTTGCTTCTCTTGTACTGAGTATACCGTAAAAAGTACCGATACGGACACTTCATACTCTGTAAAGAGCGTTCCATCCTGCTGCTCTATACTTTTTGTCTGTATATCATAATCTTCTACGTTGGACGTGAGAATATAATAGGCATTCACCGCTTTATTCCAATCTGCCCGAGTAAACGCAACATGCCCCATTGCAACTTCTTCAGGAATAATGGTATTAACCTCTCTTGATTCTTGGATTGCTCGGTAAAAAGCATTTAAATCGTTATACATAAGCCGTTTATCAACGCCGATGACACGTAAACGCTTAAAATTGTGAGCCGTGGATAGTACCCGTGCATCTATCTCTTCAACCAAGGCAAACGGAATGGTGGAATCGTAATACGAAAGGCTAAATACAGCTATGTCTTTCGGTTTACTCACCACTTGGGCGAACAGTCCATTCGCTATCAACAAAAGTATGATAAACGAAATCATTTTCTTGAAAAAAAAGTAAGGCGTTTTCATAACGGGATTAGTCTACCTTTTTTTCTACACTAATTCAATAGCAAAACACCGTACAGAAATCGCTTAAACACACACGGGAATATGATTGCTTATACCTTAAACTGCTCGACCTCCTTAACTAAGCGACCAATACTCTGTCGATTTTTTTGAGTAAGCTGATTGATTTCTTGTATCGCAGTATTTATTTGTAAAACTCCCTCCATCATCTCGTTCATACTGCCGGTAATAATACGCGTAAGCTCGTCAAGTTTTCCCATTTGCGTTGCAGCGTTACTGCCACTATCCAACATCTTTTGCGCGCCTGTTTGTACTTCGCCCGTTACAGTGTTAATATTCTGGATAGCGATAAGCACTTCTCGACTGCCGTGTTCCTGCTCATGCATTGCCTCTGTTAAACGGTTACTCATTGTTTTCACTTCTTCCGATAGGCTAAAGATGCTGTTGAACTTTTCCTCTGCTAATTTTGATGAATCGGCCAGCTGTTCAATTTCACCTCCTAGTATTTTCAACGTTGCAGTAATATTCTGACCTTGACTTGAAGATTCTTCGGCCAGTTTTCTAATCTCATCAGCAACGACGGCAAACCCTTTCCCCGCTTCACCGGCATGAGCCGCTTCGATCGCCGCATTCATTGCGAGTAAGTTAGTTTGGCTTGCTATATGCTGGATGACACTACTGGCTTCCAACAGGCCGCCCGATTCTTCGGCTATTTTTTGGGTTACCTGACTTGAATGCACAATCGTATTCCTGCCTTCAGCAGTAGCAACCGCAAGCGTTTTAATAACATCATCAGTTTTCTTTAATGTGGTAGTAACCGAGGCGATATTCGCCACCATCTGTTCAATCGCTGAAGAGGAAACCGCAACACTCGATGCTTGTTTTTCAATGCTCGTGTGTAAATTAGTAATAACGTCGATAATCGCTTCAACCATAACGGCAGTCTCATTTACGCTTGAAGCTTGTGTGAGCGCTTGTTGCTTAACGGTATCCACTGTTTGAGTAACTTGCTGAATAGCGGCTGCCGTTTTGGACATGTTATCCGCCAAATTCGATCCAATAACGCCCATATTATCTGCTTCGCCATGTACGGCACTGAACGACGAACGGATACTCGCCATCGCTTGATTTAAATACAAGGCGATCTTCCCAAACTCATTCTTCTTCTCTTTCAAAGAAATGGTAAAATCTCCCTTAGCCAGCTGTTCAAACGGATGCTGCATATCGGTTATATCTTTTATGAGTTTATTTGCACCGAACATAATAACCACGATAGCAGCCAGAATAACACCGATTGTTATAATGATAGGAAGTTTAACCGATTCAAATACATTAGGGAGAAAGTCATTAACCGGAGCAATAAAAACCATTTTATAGGGAAGTTTTCCGATGAGCCGCTCTGCCCTAATCATTTTACCCAGTTTCGGATCATGCCACGTTTTTATTTGAGGATACCCATTCACTGGAACTTCATTCGCAGGAACGTATTTTGAAAGTGATTTATCAAAATCATCATCAGATGCAGACGATATAACAATCTTCTCGTCAAGATCAGTCAGCACAAAGATAGAATGAGCACTAGGAACAATACCTCGCATCTTTTGAATAGCTTTATCAAGATCAAGCCCTATGCCAACAATACCAAGTAATTTGTTATTGGCATCAAATGTTTTGGCATTAATCCATAGTCCGGTTACACCGGTTTCTTTACTCGGATTGATATTAAAGGTGATATCGTCGTCGAGTTTTAATGTCTTAAAAAACCATTGATCTGCTGGATCACTTTCCTTTAGCTTTGTAAAGGCGACCTTCTTGTGAGTATCAGTAATATAGTAGTTCAATGTGTCAATACTTGAAACCCACGACGCGATAATGTTTTCTTCAGAAGCAAGCTCCACCAACCGCCGCATGATAGCTGCTTTTTCCCCATCCTCCGGCTCTCCATGGGCAAGCCAGTCAATTACCAGCTGACTTTTTTCCCATGCTTCAGCTCGAGAATAACCGGAAAGGAGATCCGACTGCAAATCAATAAGTCCATCAGCAAGAATAGCATCGCTTGTTCGATAAAATTGACGCTCCATATTCCGCCTCACCGATACAATTGAAACACCCAACACAATAGTAATCGCACTCGCTAATATAATAGAACTAAAAAATATAAGAATTGATCGTATAGACATATAACTTTCCTTTCGATATTATTTTATAAATGAATATAAATGTATTTCTGCTACACTTTAAACCGTTTTACTTCCTGACTTAAAATATCAAGACTTTCTTTATTGCGTTTAATGTTAGAATCCACATCGTTTACCGCGGTGTTTATTTGCTCAATATTCATGGTTACCTCGCCAACACTGTTATTAATGCGCCCTGCCAATACATCCAGCTTACGCATCTCTCCTGCAGCCTGTTCACCGCCATTGAGCATCTCAGCAGCGCCCGACTGCACCTCCTGCGTTACTGTATTGATATTTTTAATAGCAGTTAGGATTTCATCACTGCCGACCTCTTGTTCTTGCATGGAACGCATAATGCTCGCACTCATGTTTTTTACTTCTTCAGAAAGGGAAAAAATATTGTTAAACCCTTGCTCCGCTACCTTAGAAGATTCAGAGAGTGTGGCAATCTCTGAACTCAAGGTTTTTAATGTTTCAGTGATGGTCTTACCTTGGGTAGAGGATTCTTCGGAAAGTTTTCTAATCTCATCAGCGACCACCGCAAACCCCTTGCCGGCTTCCCCTGCGTGAGCTGCTTCGATTGCTGCATTCATCGCAAGCAAGTTAGTCTGACTCGCTATATTCTGAATAACCACACTCGCTTCCAAAAGGCCACCTGATTCTTCGGCTATTTTCTGCGCAACCGTACCGGAACGCGCTATGATATCTTTACCGGCGAACGTAGCTGAAGCGAGCGTTTCAATTACTTTATTAGCACTTATAAGGGTCCGTGTAATCGAAGCAATATTTGCCACCATTTGCTCAATGGCAGATGAAGCATGGATAATACTATCCGCTTGACGCTCAATGCCATTATTCAACTGTCTAATAGTTCTGATAATTTCTTCGATAGCAGCGGCAGTTTGTGAAACACTCATCGTCTGTCCCGTTGCCAGCTGCTTAATGCCTTCGATATGCACCGTGATATTATCTACGGCACGAGAGGCTTGCAGTATATTGGTAATCAGATTTTCACCAACCGTGTATAGCTGTCCTGTTTCATTCGCTATTTGATGTAACAAGTTCTGCGTTGTTGTCTGAAAGGTATTGACTTCATGCATGAGGAATCCAAGCTCATCTCTACTGATAATCCCCATGGTATCTTTTGTAAAATCTCCACGGCCCATTTGCAAGGTAAAATCTACCACACTTTGGAGTCGTGAAGCAGTTCCTCCCGACTGTAAATACACATTATACAAACTGAGAAAAATACTAATACACGCCAACGGCAATATTTTTGTTACCAGAAGATTATAAATAGAAACTTCCAAGTTAAAAATAACAATTGGGCTCAGCACCACCAACAGCATCCCCGCACAGCCAAAAAAACCGGTCAGCACAGATCGTACCCTCAAGGGCATTCCTTTAAACGAATAATGCAAAGGAATACATACGATCCATTTTTCAAACTGCTGTATAAACAACACATAAAAAAGCAACGAATAGAGAAAACAGTGCCCAACCGAAAACATCAGTACTGCAACAAACAAAGGGGTATGCATAGCCTCATGCATATGAACAGAAATTAACATACTAGGAAAAAACGCTGAAAAAAGCACCGGTATTATAATGAGTACTGTTTCATACTGTTTAATCGCTTTCAATGCCTTTTTGTAAGCAGCTTCATCACAATGATAATTCAAAAAAATAGCAATAAAATGCCTATATAATAGGTAAGTGATAAACGAGAAGCCGCAAAACAAGACCACCCCAAGTACATTACAAAAAAGGTGAGTTACAACTTCAAAAGGCAGTATACCGAAAAACCATACCCCGCCCACAAACGGGATGCACCATCCAACCATAATCAATAGGGAAAAAAACAGCACACGCTGCGGCGGTCGCTCTAATGCAATCATACCCCTACCCTCCCAAACGCATATTCACTATAAAAGTATATGTAAACAATAGTTGTAAAATAATACCAATGAAAATACAAAAAGCTACTTTTTTTGAGCAAAAAGAACTCTAGTTACATCAAAATAACCCTGGTTACCGTTACTAGCCATGGTGCTAGCAACAAACACCAGACAGGGATGGACTTATTTTGAGCTTTTCTCAGGATCGTACGCATATATTTAGTCAGCCGGAAATGCTGGCAGCATTATCAGGTGGTTTTTTATCTTTAAATAGCAGCACTGCAAAGTTCCACAGAGGAATTAAATACAGATAAAACGCAAACCAAAGTGAAAAAAGAGGTGCCTCTATCGAGGTAAGCGGAGTAGTGATTGCAATTGACCAAGGGATCAGAGGCGCAACAACCACCGCAGTGTTTTCCAAATACGAAGCGAAAGCATATTTATCCAACACAACAGTGTCGCAAAGCTGATGTGTCAGCATAATGGCTAAAGACTGATTACAAGCAATCCCCGACGCTAATAGTGAGGTAAGAAGAATACCCCCAAAAGGAGTAATACGGGAACACGCCTTTACCAGTAGTGATTGTATCCCATCAAGAAAGTTAGTTCCTTTAAATATCCCAGAATAGCATGCAGAAATGCCGATAATACAGGAGACTTTAACCATAGAAATAATCCCGCCCCCTGCCATAATCTTCGCAAGTTCCGTATTTTCAGGTTTAAAGCCGAAAATCAAAATTTTTGCCAGCTCAGTACCCGATATCTGCTGAAGGAGCAGTGTACACACGATGCCCCCCCCCCCCCCCCAAAAAAAAAAAAAAAAACTGCTGACAGCCAACGTAATTTTCACGCTTATTTTAAACAGTGAAAACACAATAATAATAACCGCCGGAATAACTGTAAATACTGAAAGGTTATAATAATCAGAAAAAACACGGAATACCGCCGCATAATCAGCAGCCGGTTTCAGCATAAACCCGATGCACGTATATAATGCAGTGGTAACCAGTAAGGGAATAAACGCTGTTTTCATCATTATTTTTATATTTTTAAAGATATCAGTCTGAGTAAGTTCGCTTATCAACAAGGCACTCGTTGACATAGGAGAGCATCGATCTCCAAAAAATACCCGACACAATAGCACCACCCGTATAGATTACTGGGATGCCCATACTATTTGCAAGTGTCATGCAAATACCCCCGATTGTCGCAGCACTTCCAAACGCTGTTCCAAGCAGCGCCGAAACCAAACAGCACAGCAAAAAAGTAGCTACAAGCATTATGTACGGCGTACATATCGACGATGAATAATACACAATAAAAGCAATAGTACCGCTTGCACGCCATACGGCTGTGATAATTCCGATAAGTACAAATACAATAAGGATATTTTTTACTGTCAGCATCCCTAAAAAGGAAAAACGAAGCATTTGTTTTACCGTTTTTTTTCTCATAAGACCGAATGAAAAAAATAACACATAACCGCCAATAAGTGCATATAAAATAGAATAGCCGAAAATAACACACGTAAGTAATCCGACAGAAAACACTACAAGGATAACTAATTCTAACATAGAACCTCTCTAAAACGATTGCTGCTATCATAATCATACCATAATCACTGTACAAGCGCATAACGCTCTCTTTGCGCCCAAAGCCTTTTCCATTTTCATACGCTCATCAAGCCTCAAGCAGCAAGCTGTATAATTTTGCATACTTTTGGCAAAGCTCCCCTTGTCTTTTTTTTACTAAGTGAGTATACTTTAAAAGCGTTGTAAGCTATATCATTCATAGCATATAACAAACAGGTTCTTTGACAAACACCCTCAAGAAGTACGGTGTTCCAGTACTCATAGCTTTCTTTATCTTTATGGAAGCTATAAGTACTGTAGCATAACGGAATAAAAAGGCGCGAATCATTTTTATTCTGTTTTATACAGCGTAAGATTCAGCACGGATGCTGAATATAAAAATTCAAGGAGGGTTATATGATTATTAACCACAACATGAGTGCTTTATATGCACGCCGTCAAACAGGTGTTACCGAAGCCGGAATTGCAAAAGATATTGAAAAGCTTTCAAGCGGTATGCGTATCAATAGAGCTGCCGATGATGCTTCAGGGCTTGCAGTTTCTGAAAAATTGCGCAGCCAGGTTCGCGGTTTAAATGCAGCAGGAAAAAATATACAGAATGGCGTTTCATTCGTCCAAACAACAGAAGGATATTTAGTAGAAACGACAGAAGTAGTTCAGCGCTTACGCGAATTAGCAGTTCAGTCAGCAAACGGTGTTTATACATCAGAAGATCGTATGCAAATGCAAGTTGAAGTTTCTCAACTTGTAGATGAAATCGATCGTATTGCAAGCCATGCACAATTCAATGGTATGAACCTGTTAACAGGACGCTTTGCTCGTGAAGGCGGAGAAACAATGCGTATTCACATGGGTGCAAACATGGATCAATTTGAAACACTTTACATTGGCACCATGACTGCAGCATCACTTGGTGTTCACAATGGAGCGCAAGGCGATGACAGCAGTTCCGGCATCATTTCTCTATCTTCTATCGATAATGCAAACGTAGCAATCGGAACCATTGATAACGCACTCAAAATGATTAATAAGCAAAGAGCTGATCTCGGCGGTTATCAGAACAGACTTGAATTGGCCTACAATGGCGTTGCTATTGCTGCTGAAAATTTACAAGCTTCTGAATCCCGCATCCGCGATGCTGATATGGCAAGAGAAGTGGTTGATTATACAAAAGACCAAATCTTGATGCAGTCAGGCTCAGCAATGCTTGCACAAGCGAATACACAAACACAAGCTGTGATGCGCTTACTGCAATAGTTAGCTAGTCTATATAATTTCTTAAAACTATATAGGCCGACAAACGCGGTGAATAATAGGGGAAGAGACTACTGGATGTTATCTTTTCCCTAATCTATACAGAAGAAGAAGCGGCGCCCTTTTTCTTCTGTTGTTACATTTCTACACATTGGGGAACCTCGAAAAACGTTAGTTTTTCGAGGTTTTCCTCTATTTTAATTTGCGATTTTTTTCATAAGCCCTTATATATCAATGACTTATGAAAAACTCGCCATTAGCTTTACTAATGAGATAACTCTAAAAACCTTGTTAGTTTTTTAGAGTTGCCCACTAATATTACAGAACATTTACGCCGATAGAATAAAGAGTGGTATAGTTCCGCTTATCAATACATACCATACCGTAATTACGTATAAAAAGGGGTTTCAATGTCTGATATAAATATACCTGGAGTTGCTGCCGGTAAATACGATAAACTCATTGAAACACTTATGCAAAGAGAGCGCGCACCACGTGATAGTGCAGCTGAAAATTTACAAGAATATAAACGACGATATGAACTCTGGCAATCGATTAATCGATTTTCCAATGATGTACGGGAAAAAACACGTACACTGTACTCATTCAATAATCCTTTTGCTGAAAAGCGAATAGAAAGCTCTAATGAACAGGCTATAACAGCTACTGCATCCAGGGGCGCCCGCGAACAAAAAGTCAAAATTGCAGTGAACCAAAAAGCTCAAGCAGATAGCTTTTTATCAAAAGATCTCCAAAAAGATTATCAGGTACCTACAGGAAAGTATACCTTTGCAATTGGTGAAAAAAAGATTACGATCGACTGGCAAGGCGGTCATTATAAAAAATTCATAGATTTAGTTAACCGAAAAGCTCGAAATAACCTGCGCATTTCAGAGATAAAAACCACCGATTCATCGCACTCGCTCTTGTTTGAAGCGCAATCTGAAGGGAGCAGCAATAAGCTGCAATTCGAAGATGATGCGCTTACCTTTGCGCTCGACAATGAAATAATTAAAAAAAATGATGGCGATGGTTATGAGATACTCACTCAAAATATATCTATTGCCCCACAAGCGACAGAACAGCTATCTTTTCCGCATATGGTGCTTAGCACGCAGCAAAGCACCCTTGAATACACTGCACAGCTGCAATCCACCAATACCAACACCAATCAGGCTGATAGTCAGTCGGCTGTTGAGCAGCCCGCCGAAGCACCGCCAGAATCGCAAGCTCCTGAAACACAGGATACACCTGCACAATCCGATACGCAAGCCCCCGAAGTAACCGAACCAGAGCCTCAACCTGTACAGGAAGAATCGTCTAAGCAAGAGAAAACAGCTGAGCCTGCTTCAGATGAAGAGCCGCCTAAGAATACCCAGACTCATCCTATGCTTTCCCTTATCGCGCCACAAGGTTCCCTAATCCCCTTGCCCCCAATCGAAGATATCAATGATGCACAAATATTCACCGTTCCTCTCAATAAGAAAGGGAATAGCGTTGGGCTTTCTATCCGTAACACCAGCGGTAGAACACTCCATATAGATTCTATAAAAATACGTACGCCCGATTTACAAGCGGAGTATATACCAGTTAACGCAGTTTCACGAGCTCAAGATGCTGTTGTGACCTTTGAAGGGATCACCGTTATACGAGGTAAAAATGATATAGACGATTTAGTACCTGATGTAACACTACATATAGCTGACACAACTGAAAAAAAAGAAGTAATCAGTGTGACACCTGATAGTTCAGCTGCTAAAAACGCCATTATTGAATTCGTTGCAACTTATAACAGGCTGCTTGCAGAAATCAACATCGCAACCAGCAAACAACCGGAAATTATCGAAGAAATCAGCTACTTTACTGATGAGGAGCGGAAGCAAGCGGAAGAAAATCTTGGCCTTCTGTTTTCAGATACTACCTTAGCAACGCTCAAAAACAACCTACGGCAAGTAGTGAGCAATGTATACCGAAAGAATGACGAGACTACCATACGTTCACTTTCTCACATAGGTATTTCAACCAAAACCGACACTAATTCGACTATCTACGCCGCTCAACTACGCGGTTATTTAGAAATAGATGAAAAACAATTAGATGAAGCATTAAAAAACAATATCGAAGACGTACGGGCTCTTTTTGGTTATGATACGAATAATGATAGAATTGCTGATGATGGAGTTGCTGTGCAGCTATATGCACAAATAGATCCTTACATACAACGCGGCGGTATTTTTGCAACGCGTACCAATGGCCTTAAAACACAGATGCAGACCGTTGAGGCGCGTATTGAGCGCTACGATAAACAGCTTGAAAAAAAAGAACAAGAACTTAAGCAAAAATACGGCGTAATGGACGGATCGCTAAAGAACTTGGAACGGCAATCCCGGATCATTGATGATTTCAGCAAACAAAATAAAACAAAGGATTAATAAGGTTTAATTATGGTGATAGTGCTCAATGATAATGAAATCCCGTGCACGCTCGAACATGAAGAAACAATCGGCGATGTATTGGGTGCACTCGAAGCAGAATGTAAAAAAGCACAGGAAACAATCGTTTCTATTAAAGCAGATGGAAAAACGTTAGACGCAGGAGAACTAGATAGCCTATTTGCACTACCTGCTACCAGTAATACAACTATTGAGCTTACTACTGTTTCAGGCGAAGCAGTTCGGCAGTACATGAAAGAGCTTGCACAAGCATTACTCAACTGTGCGCATGACTTTGAACAAATTCCGATATACATGCAAACAGGCGAAGATGCAAAAGTACTAGACCTTTTACAGTATTTTTCTGAGCAGCTCAATGAGCTGTATCGTTCTTTTTTACTTTATGACATCACCGGCATTCCTCTCGATAGTTTAATTGAAAACAAACCCCTATCAGAGTATCAAAAAGAAATAACTCATTTTTTACAAGAGATTACTACTTCGATTGCAGAAAAAGATATTATTCAAACAGGTGATTTAGCCGAATATGAATTAAGCCCCCTTGTCAAAAGCTTTATAACAGGGGTATTATTACTTATAAATTAAATAGGGAGTATAAACGGTGATTGTAAAAGACATTATCGGTATTGAAAAGAAAAATTCACTTATTTATTATCGGGAAGAATTTTCGGCGATAGCGATCTATTTTTTTCTTGGAAAAGAAGAAAAATGTAAAATAGATTTTCTTATCGAAGTTGACCCCACTGGGAAAAAAAATCTTTTTGTGCAACTCATTGATATACCTGATTATCCTGTACTCCCTATACGGCTCGATTTAAAAAAGGCGATACAAAACCTCATTGATACTTCAGCGCTACCATTATAAGATAATGATATATAGGGTATAATGAATGTATGAGTATCATATTGAAGGCGGCTTCCCCATACAGGGGGCGATAAAAGCGAGCGGAAATAAAAATGCAGCGTTGCCGTGTATTGCAGCAGCTGTATTAACGGATCAGCCTGTTACCATAAAAAATATCCCGGAAATTGAAGATGTTTTAGTTATGCTAGAAATTTTTCGCTCTTTCGGAGGAACTGTTACCAAAAATGCTGCACATGACTACACTTTACAACTAAAAACGATACTAAATCATAAAATCCCTGAAGTACTTGCAAAAAAAATTCGCGCTTCTATTTTATTCGCCGGCCCTCTTATTGCTCGAAGCGGTAAAGCGATTATGCCGCCTCCCGGAGGCGACGTTATCGGGAGAAGACGCTTAGACACCCATTTTTTAGCGTTAACCGAACTGGGCGCAAAAGTTGAAATGGACGCGTACTTTACCTTTACTGCTGCCAAACTTACCGGAAAGGACATCTTCCTTGACGAAGCATCCGTAACTGCAACAGAAAATACCATTATGGCAGCAGTACTTGCAGAGGGAACTACTATTATTACTAATGCCGCAAGTGAACCGCATATCCAAGACCTCTGCCATTTGCTTAATGCAATGGGTGCCTCAATACATGGCATTGGTTCAAACATTTTAACTATTAAAGGCGTATCACAACTTCATAACGCAGAATATCGTATCGGTGCAGACTATATGGAAATCGGCTCATTGATCGGCTTGGCCGCAGTAACACAAGGTTCAATTACCGTAACAGATATCCGCCCTTCTGACATGCGGCCTATAAAAAACGCGTTTTATAAATTAGGTATTCATTGGGATATTGACGGTACTACCTTGCGGGTATCACCGCAGCAAAGTTTAACCGTTAATTGCGATATCGGTGGCATGATTCCTAAAATAGATGATGCTCCGTGGCCGGGCTTCCCCGCTGATTTAACAAGTATCATGACCGTTATTGCTACTCAGGTTAAGGGGACTATACTCGTGCACGAAAAGATGTTCGAATCCCGTATGTTCTTTGTAGATAAACTAATAGGTATGGGGGCACGCATCACCCTTTGTGACCCACACCGTGCAGTTGTAAGCGGCCCGAGTACCTTACACGGTTCAGAACTTGTCTCCCCCGATGTGCGCGCAGGAATGGCATTGGTTATAGCAGCCTGCTGTGCACAAGGAGAAAGCGTCATCAGAAATATCTACCAAATCGAACGCGGATACGAGTGCCTCGCTGACCGGTTGGCCAGTCTTGGTGCACACATTAAAAAACAAGTAAGCAGCCGATAGGCTTGCAGTTTTTAACGGAGTCCCTCAAAGCTTTTATTTCTTTTACATTTTAAATTCTTCGCCTAGATAGACCTTCCGTGCTATTTCCGACTGCAAAATAGCGTTTTTAGGCCCTTGCTCAACGATTTCACCCTTATTGATGATGTACGCACGGTCAGTTATTTCCAATGTATCTCGAACATTATGATCGGTAATTAAAATACCGATATTTTGTTTTGATAATAATTGAATAATATGCTTGATATCGTGTACGGCGATAGGATCTACCCCGGCAAAAGGTTCATCGAGCAGTAAGAACTTTGGTTCAATAGCAAGAGCGCGGGCAATTTCAGTACGCCGCCGCTCGCCCCCTGATAACGTATAGGCGGCCTGCTTCCTATTCGCGGTAATACCGAATTCTTCTAATAAAAAGTCCAATTTTGCGTTTCGCTGTGCACGGTTTAAATCCCTCCGCGTTTCCAAAATCGCCGCAATATTTTGCTCAACAGTGAGTTTTCTAAATACAGAAGCCTCTTGAGGCAAATACGAAATACCAATACGGGCACGCTTGTACATAGGGAAAGCCGTAATACAGACATCATCTAAATAGATATGCCCCGCATCGGGAGTATAAAAGCCTACGATCATATAAAAGCTCGTGGTTTTCCCAGCGCCGTTAGGACCAAGCAAGCCCACCACTTCACCCTGCTGCATCGAAAAAGAAACGCCCCGCACTGCATGTTTTTTATGAAAAAATTTATTTAGCCCATCTATCCGCAATATACTCGCATTGCCATAAGCTTGCACAATAGGCTGCTCTTCTTCGATCTGCGGAATAATCGATTGTGCAGTATTTTGCTTATTGATAGCTTTTTGAATAAGTCCCATAAATAGTCTGTTATTCCTTACATTAGGCCTGTTCTGAAACTTCAGTTTCAGAACAGGCCCCCTTGAAATGCGATGTTCTAAATTGTGCTATTTGCGCGATTTAGAACTCGTCGACCTGGTGCGATAACTTACGTTTCGCACCAGGTCTATTATTTAGATTTTTTTTCTTCCGTTACAGCACCACGCACCTTACCATCAAGCTGAATATCCTCAGTGTTAAGATTCACTACAATACGGGCAGCTTTAAACACATCCTTGCCTTTTTTAATACTTGGATTACCCGTGAGTTCCAACAACGCCGTTTGACGATAGTAGAGCGCAAAAAGCGATTCACAAACAATATCTTTACTACTTATCTTCACACCCATCTGCAATAGCAGTGTTTCGTTTTTTTGATTATATTGAATTCGCTCAGCCTCAGTTTTAGTATGATTTTTTACATCATGTATCTTGGCTGCACCCATAAACTCTGCAATCTCTGTTGTACGGTCATATTCCAAAGAGGTCGCAGAAAAGGTAAACCCTTTTTCAGTGTCTTCGCCCGTCGGTCCTTCAGTTGCTTTCACATACCGGTAATCTTTCCCATACAATTCAATACGGTTACTCTTAATTGTAAGAGTATCCATACTCACCTGTGCATTGCCAATCAACGTAGTATGTGTTTTTCCCGTTATTCCAGAACCATGCAGCAGGTCTGCCGAAAATTTAAGCTGTGATGATTTTGCCGTAAGCACGGATAGAGTACTGAGCAAAAAAAATAGTAAAAATAAAGTTTTTTTCATTATCTATAAAGTATACGATTTTTTTAGTGTTTGGTCAAAAGCCTTCGATCAAGAAGTAGCAGTATCGCCGCCCCCGCATAAATAAAATAAAGTAAGCGATTGTTTAAAAAGACAGCTTGCACATTCTTTAAACAACAGTTATACTTTATAAGTATGATAGCACATATTTCTGCTTCGCAAGAAGATTATCTAGAAGTTATTTATGATTTATCACATGATACTGAGGCAGTCCGATCAATTGATATTGCAAAAAAAATCAAAGTATCACGGGCAAGCGTTAATAAAAGACTCGGTTTATTAAAAGAAGCTGGTTTTGTGGAGCATGAGCCTTACGGTTTAGTTCGCCTCACAGAAAAAGGCTTTCTCGTTGCAAAAAACGTCCGTGAACGACATAATGCACTGTATCAATTCCTCACTGACGTTTTGGACGTTCCGGCAGATCTCGCCGCCAAAGAAGCGTGTGAAATGGAACATGCCATTAGCCAAGAAACCTCGAATAAACTGTATGCATATCTACGAACTTTGGACAAAGCACCCAACCCTACAGCTGAGATTTCTGAAACTCAAAAAATACAAACATCTTATACTCGTATTATCGAATAGCATGTTGTTTAATTTTTGATTTTCCATTTTCCATTCTGTAAAAGAAACCGTTTTGTCGACATAGAGATTACTCTGCCGTCATCTCCAGCGAGTACTGCCATACCAGTAAGCATATTAATTTCTGTAATACAAAAATGCGTATTGTCGTAATAAATAGTGGTCCCCGTACTCGGCAAGTTTTTTTTGGCCTCACTATACCAACCATGTTCATAGGCAAGGCAGCACAAAAGCCTCCCACATTGACCTGATATTTTTAAAGAATTCAGCGATAAATTTTGCTCTTTAGCCATTTTAATAGAAACGGATTTAAGCTTATCCGTTACCGCATGGCAGCAAAAGGGACGTCCACAGCAGCCAATGCCACCCGTTATCCGAGCTTCGTCTCTTACCCCTATCTGCCGTAATTCAATGCGAATACGTAATATTGCAACTAAATCTTTAACTAATTTACGAAAATCAATACGGTTATCCGCACTAAAAAAGAATAATACCTTAGGCTCTTCAAATAAATAATGACATTGCACTAACTTCATATCTAGTTTATGCAACATCACTTTTTCTTTAAAAAGTTTACTGGCCGCCATTTCTTTTTTTGCATTACTTCGCAAGCGCTCAAGGTCAGCAGAAGCTATTTTTCTTGTAATAACGACAATATCCTTAGACGTACACCCAAGAGGGTTAACAACTCGGCCTACCACCTGAACAATATCTTCCCCATATCGTGTAGGAGCTATCACATAGTCTCCTCTTTCCAGTGAAAGACTATCATGGGTTCCATAAAATACTTCCTTTGAATAATCCATTTTTAATTGAAAAAGAGGTGAAGGAAAAACATCTGCATGCAAAGGTTCCGATCTATCGCCCTGCTCAATACTTTCAGCATCACTCAGGTCAGTCAGTTCATTGAATTCACCTAGCTGATCATAGTCTAAATCAAAACTATTATCCACGCATATACTCCTTTAAGATTACGTAATTCCTACGTAATCAAATCAACCAGCAACCCATAAATTTCTTCAACTTTTTCTAAAATAAATAACTGGTTTCTTTGATTATATAATAATTCACTAGTAAATTTATCAAGTTTTTCATTAATTATTATAACCTGTGTAAAAATTCTCCGTTTTAGCTTATTATTTCTATCCCGTTCAATAGAATTTTTCGTAATCACCGCATAAGCTTTATGCGCAATATAGGTCATAAAATTCTTTACTGCCTGCTTATATGCAGCAATAGTTTCCATATTTTGATGCATTTTAAGCATATCCCCTGCAGAACACACGGCATCCTGCAATATAGGAATTGCCTCTTCTTCAGGTAATAGCATAATCTGTTCAAGCACATTAGTATCTGTCAACGATACATTTTCAGCCGGCAATAAATTTTTTAAAATATCTTTAAATTTATAAACAGCTCTTTTTTCTTTTTCCGACGTGACTTTTTTACCGGGTAAGGGTGAAGAGATCGGAAGACCTACGGCATAATTTGCTGCATCGATATGATTAGCCATGATTCTCCTTATTGTACAGAAGACAAAGAAGAAGAATATAGTGCACGCTGATCGTGATATTTTTTCTCTATCTCATCAAAATGCGCTTGATCATTAATTGCTGAGCAAAATCCGTGTATAATAACATTATCGTCAATGCGTAATTTTTTAGTAAAAATTGAACCAATCACCATCCCTGACGAAAGGACCACCACCCCCTCAGGAGCAACTATATCACCTTGCACCGTTCCACCTACACTGATAGAAGACGCACTGATATCACCCTGGATTCTTGCACCCTTACCAATAATAAGCCTGCCATCCGTTTTTAAATTTCCGCGAATATCACCATCTACACGCAAAAAGCCTGAAACAGTTACATCCCCTGCGACTACAGAACCGCTGCCCAGAATGGTGTTAAATGAAATATCATCAATAACTCTTATCTCTGCCATGGCTTATTTAACTTGAGCAGCTGCTTTAATATTGAGGTATTTAATAGGATCTACTACATCAGAACCAATATGCACTTCATAATGCAGATGCGCCCCTGTCGAAACTCCCGACGTTCCAATATATCCAATCACCTGTCCCTGTTGCACATACTGCCCTCTACTTACCCGATATGACTGCATATGCGCATATCTCGTAAAAAAACCGTGCTTATGTTTAATGATTACATAATTACCCCATACCGGATCATACTCAACCGTAACCACTTTCCCGTTAGCAGTTGCAACGATCGGATCCCCCAAGCGGTAGGTTGAAAGATCAATTCCCGTATGCAAATACCACCGCCCTGTAAAGGGATGCTTATTTTGACCAAAAGGCATTGAAATATGGCCAATACCACTTTTAATAGGCCATAAACTAGGAATATCGGATAAAAGAGCTGTCTGAGCATTTAAAAGCTTCCCCATTTCTTGTACATGCAATACAGCATCGTCAAAATAGGAGGCAAGCTGCTGTAATTCAACTGTTTCCTTTAGTGCGCCATCCGCAACTTCTTGTGTATTAAATAAAAATGATAAATCGCCATGGGCCTCAGAAGTTGATGAGTTTAATTGATTAGTGAGCCCCAACGAAGCAAAGGTTTCATTAAGGGTAGTTTGGAAACTACGTGCAGTATTTAATAGCTTATTGGTTTCGTCTTTTAGGACATCTAAACTCGCCTGTGTTTTACGCGCTTCATCTTTGAGCGGTATCAAGGCCTGTTTTGAGACCGCAGCACTATGCGCAAACCAAAAAAACGAACCAAAAATACCACCTATAACTATACACCCAAAAATCAAGCTAAATACACTAGTTTGAAAGTTGACAATCCGTTTTTGTGAATGAGGTACAATCATAATAGTGAGCTTCCGCTGCCCACCAGAGACAATACGCCTCAACCCATTGAACCCTGCACGGATAACCTTCTTACATAGCCTTGAGATATATTTTACAAAAGTATATTCAACCTTTTTATAACTTCGTGTCCGAGCCACGGTTAATCCCTCTATTATTTATAATAATAGACCTGTTCTGAAACTCCAGTTTCAGAACAGACTACCTTGAAATGCGATGTTTTAAATCGTGCTATTTGCGCGATTTAGAACTCGTCGACCCGTTCGACAATGGAGCTATCGTACCAGGCCTAACATCTATCCAAAAATCAGCCCACTATACCATTTAAAGGGAAAGCTGTCAAATATACAGTTTTCCCTTTAATGGCAGACCATGTCAATAGGTACCCTCCATCTTGATAAATTCATCACGAACCATCCTTAGCCTATTGAGCTCCCGAGTAATGGTACGCTCATAATTAAGCTCACTGGTAACAATACGCTCCCGTTCGTCTTCCCAATACTGTAAATCGGTCAAAAACAAAAATTGAAATTTACGAACATTCGCTTTCTCTGCCCACAGCTTGGCTTCGTCCCAATAAACAAGAGCCGTTGTGTAATACTGTTCTGCAATGTTTAAACTCTCGATATTTTGTTCTTTCCAAGGCGCATTATAAAAGTAAGCTGCTCGCTTATCATATTTTGTGCCAAGCCGTAAATGCTGCTCGACCATCTTCAAATTAAGATGCATCATAAAAAGATAGCGGTATTTTTCCCATGTTACAGTATCAGCAATAGTACCCAATGCGTACAATGGATTACAGAAATCTGCATTAATCGCTTTTTCAAGCCAATAAATATTTTCCAGTGTGTCATCAGGATACTGCTTATAATGAATATGGTATAGCTTATAGTACTGCTCTTTATACTGCACAAAATAGGCACCCCCCGATTGTGCACTCCAAAAGAAACATACCATACCTATGACCGCAACATAAAAGAATCTTTTCATTCCGTTATTACTTTCGGCAAATCTTTTACAATACTCCAGATTATTTTATGCGTTTCTTCTATTTTTTGCATTGCGTCAATTCTCACCACCCGCATCTCCGGGACAGCCTGCGCAGCACGCAACAGTACCGTTTTATATTGCTCAGCAACCTCATGCTGAAACGCTGCGTTTTCGTATACTTCTTGCGTACCCCGCCGGTTTTTAACCCGCTTGAGTGCAGCATCAACCGGTATATCAAAAAAGAATAGGTATTCCGGTAAGGGGAACGGCCCATTAAGAGCAACTGCCAGTGCATCGCCAGCAGTAAGACCTTGATAGGCAAGGCTTGAAAAAACATAGCGATCAGAGACCACTGCTTTACCTGCGGCGAGCTGTGCTTGTATACCGTTTACACCATAAAGATGCTCACATCGGTCTGCTCCAAATAAATAGGCTAATGTCTTTTCGTGCAAGTGTATCGTCCCTGCAAGCACCTGCCTAATAAGTTGGCCAATCGGTCCGTCAGTTGGTTCCTGGGTAAAATGAATGGCCTGCTGTCTCCCTTGGCACGCTTGCGCTAATAGCCCAAGCTGCGTTGTTGTCCCAGAACCGTCTATACCTTCAAATGCAATAAAATTTTTCAAAACCATTCGTCTATCATAACAATTTTTTTTTTGTTATAATAGCACTCTCATGAAGCTTTCTACGCGGACTAAAGGAGAGTTTCTCCTTTTTGTGTGCATTATCTTTTTCTCTTTTTTTGCCGTACAGCCGGTAATACGGTCTTTGAACGATAAACTGATATCGATAAGAGATAATGTGCTTGCCCATTTAGAAAATAACTATCACGTACGCCTTACATACGAAGCGCTCTCACCTTCTCTATTGCGTGGTCTTATCATAAGAAATATAACGCTCTACGATAAAAAAACGCATACCAAAATTGCCTTCTTTGAAGAATTTTCAATTCGCTACCGTTTTATTGAATTACTAAAAGGCAATCCGGCAACGCTCTTGCATTCACTGTATATTAAAAACGGTTTTGTCGACATCAACCTCCTTGAAAGTCCGACATTCATTGCAAAATTGAATACCACACGGCAAAATACGACGAATCAAGACACCACAATGCGGCAGGAGCCAGTAAACGACATAAGTACCATTGAAGCTTTTTTTTCGACTAAACTCACCAGCCTAAGCCTCCATATTCAAAATGTAGTGGTAGGCGTAATGGCGCCTGATCAGACATTACATGCCCACATCCTTGAAGGCCTCTGTGCCATTACCCCGCAAGACATTACGGTAAACTTAAACACTGCCGCTACATATCACAATAAGTTATACTCTGCATTACACAACTGCACCACAGTATTCACTATCGAAGGGAAAATCGAAAAAAATTTAACAGCAGGAGCAGGCACTGCCTATTTTTCTCAATTTTCAACAAAATATGTAAAGACAGCCAGCGCGAAGATTTTCATTAGCTATCAAAACCACCTGCTCACGGCCACTTTAATGCAGAATATGCTCCCCCTCAATTTTAATGTAAATTGGAATACACAAACGAATGCCGTAAGAGGAACCTTTAACTGCCGTGAATTTTCACCTTTGCAAAAACTTACGCTTTACAATACCCCTTCAATTATTGATCAGTTATTTCCTCTTGAAATAACCGGCAATGCCGATTTTGCCTTCATCAATAACCAGTTAACATGGAATTCACAGCTAGTATGCAGTGTGCCGGAAATCTCAGCCGCTGATTTCACTCTTGTGCCCACTACCATGGAGGTATCCGCAAGCGGTAAAGATCAGCATATCGAAATTTCAAAACTAAATTGGCAAGGGACAAATATAGATGTGCACTCTGCACTTGCATTCAACATCGATTCTTTGCTCCCCACCGGATTTGTGAACGTTAAGACCTTTGTCCTTCCTTCAGGCACACCGATTTCAGGATATGTGCAGTTCGCAAAAAGTGGGCGCAGTCTCATCTGCTCTATGCCGTCTCTAAAACTCGCAAAGGGGCAGCTAGAGGCCATCAAAATGCGCCTGACCCCCTCCACACAACAACTGCACTACATCGTCTCAGCAAAAGACACCTCAGGCTCATATGCCTTTGACGGTTCCTACACATACGGTACCGAGAACGCGCTCGGCTCCTTAGATCTGCACGCAGCATGGGATGCAGTCAGTATAGCAAACCTATACCAACTTGTAGGAGCAGTCTATCCTGCCGCTGAACTACCTACGAACCTCATCGATCCGATAAAATGCACCACAGAGTTTCATCTATCCGGTAACCCGGAGACATTTTCTTATAACTGTATCCGTTTAATCGTAGCATCAGATCAAAATGACGGTTTTTATCTACTCTGCTCTTTAAATGGGAATCAGCACTCCCTTTCGGTAGATGACATTGATTGCTTATACCAAAATATCGCTATCAGCGGCAATATAAAAGCGGATTTTGATACACTGCAAGATATTAGTTTTGAAAGCGCCCTAGCAGTGAACGACACCAAGTATCCAATACGCGGCTTTTTTTCTGACAACACCTTTACCCTCTATGGTGACTACGGTATTTCCATGACAGCGCTGTACGATCCCTCTTTGGGTATAACAGGGCGAATAAAAACTACCGGCACTCCACTACCCTTTGCTTCGCTTTTCTTTGCGTGCGATTCCGAATTCCAATATACAGATGTACATAACTGGAATGTCCATATTGATGATGGCAGGTTTTATTACGGAACGCCGCTCTCTTTCATGCAAGACGCCACACGTATGAGTTTCTCCGGTTCCCTCGGCCCTGCGGGCCTCTATTTTGACAATATAAAACTTGGAACTAGCAAGGATCTTCTAACGGGGAGTGCCCAAGCTACCATTAACAGCACAGACAGGTCAGCTCACATTGCAGTAGCACTCAGCTCAGCGGATCAAAATGAAAAGATTGAAATCGATACTTCTCTCTCTCTGCCTGAGCTTTCGACCGCGGTAGGCAGCCTAACCCTTGAAAATCTTGCACTATACCGCTTTCTGCCTGATCAGAAAAAAGACAACTATATTTCTGTACACGCAGCCTTCATTAAATCACCCCAAAACTTCTCTGTACAATTGTCGTTACCAATGCTATCAGCAAAAATTCAAAATACTGATCTGAGCCTATCATCAGAACTTGCCATTGAAAATAACCGTATCAACCTTGAAAAAACAACTATAACCTGGGGAGATCACACGTTATCCTCTTTGACAGCCTGTTTTGAGATCCTAAAAGGAAGCGGAACCATAACTGCCGATTACTCAGGGAGCTTTAATCTACCCAGAATAGACGGTACTATGGCCAAAAATCCCCTTAAGGCACAGGTAACCGCCTCTTTTGCGAGTACTGCTTTTCACACTACTCAAAATGAACCGATACCGCTTCCTGCACAAATAGCCAAGCTTTTTACCAACTTCTCCACAACAGCGGTACTGAGCAACTGGCAGCTTAGCAATATCGTAGGTACAACGGATATCCCCATTGCTTTTATCCGCGATCCTGGGGTAACCGCACTTTATGCCGGAGCACATAATGAAGTTAATGGTTTTATAACGGACGACGGTATTGTTGCGCTTCATGCAGCGCCGCCCCTTCCCGTAACCTTCAATCTACAAGGTACTATGCAGCGCAATGAGTTGGATATCCAGCTGGAAAACTTTTATGCCAACATGAAAACAGTATGGGATATAACCGGCCTAGACGTGGTCAAATTCCATGCAGGAGAACTTACTGGCAACTTTGCTATCACAGGAAACATGATGGAACCTGAATTCAACGGCAGTTTAAAGGCTGCCAATATTGCCGTGAACTCACCTGATTTTATTCCTGAAATTTTTGAAACGGAGGTTTTACACATTAAAGCGAAAGGGACTACCATTGAAGCGCCGTACACTATTTTAAATGGACCGTCAACAAATATATGGGCCTCATGCAAGATGGAGATGCGCCATTGGTTTCCCAACGAAATAACCTTACAATGCGGAACGCTCGACAAAAAAATGGGAGTACTTAAAACAAACAACATCCTGTTTGAAGCTGAAGGGCTCGCAAGCGCTGCCGCCACTATCACAATGACGCCAACAAGCATCACCATAGAGGGTGAAGGGGCATTCGATGAAGGCTTTTTTGCCTTTAAAGTGCTTGAAATGGATAAATTCAATAAACGATTTTCCGCCCCAAGCGATATGGCCTTTAATATGAAATTAAACCTGACATTGGGCCAAACAGCAGAATTCCGCTGGCCCTCAGCTGACACCCCTATTTTTAAAACCTATTTGCCTACTACCACACCGCTTACCGTCAGCGTTGACAGCGATAGCGAAAGTTTCTCCATTAAGGGAGATGCAAAAATGCGCGGAGGCGAAATTTTTTATTTAAAACACAATTTCTATATTCGAGAAGGAAACCTCGCATTTACAGGCAAAGAAAATGAGATAGATCCACTTATCAATTTGCATGCAGAAATCCGCGACCGTGATGATCAGGGAGAGCCTATCCGCTACCTTTTAACAGCAAAAGACCAACCCCTTACAAAGTTTAGACCAAGCCTTACCTCAGAACCGCCGAAAGCATCCCATGAAATGGCTCAGTGGGCCGATGTTCTGGTAGGCGACTTTGAAAAAGACGGCTCATTGCAAAATGCACTCGTTACCAGCTCCGACGTATTGCTGAACCAAATCGCAATGTTCAAAAACTTAGAAAACCGTGTCCGTAGTTTTTTACATCTCGATGTGTTTTCATTCCGAAGCCTCTTACTGCAAAACGCTATTTTTAATCTTTTCAACACAAACGGTAAGACGCTGTTGGATACAAGTAACTATCTTGATAATACAAGTGTTTATATCGGTAAATATTTCGGTTCAGCTATTTATGCAGATGCGTTACTGCAATTAAGCAGCTATAATGATACTACACTTAAAAAAAGCACGGAAAACCGTCCAGTGTATAAAAACATTCTATTCCAGCCGGAAATTGGTATAGAAATGGCTACACCGTTTTTTATGATGCGTTGGTCAATGGCTCCCACCCAGCTGGATACTATGTTCGTAGGAGATACTGGTTTAACATTCTCATTTAAACATTCATATTAACGATATGTTTAAACGTGTTACGCGAATACATAATTTAATCAACAACCCCGACGCAAGCGTCGGGGCACAGTGCTCAATGTTTCGCACTGTGTGTTCTATAAGGTGGTTGCAGTCGGCTTTAATACCCTTTGTTACGACGCAAGCGTCGGGGTATTAAACCCTCCGCACGAATAAAAATAAAGGTTAGCAGCACAGGGCTGCTTTAAAAACTTCAGATTTTTAGAGCGACCCAATAAAGTAAGGAGTTTTTATGATAAAAAAAGGGGCAGCGGTAATCGTAATGCTATTATTAGTATGGAGCATATCAGCGCAAGCTGCTGACGGATGGTATGAGAACAAGCCCATCACCTCCATTACGTTTACCGGACTCAAAACGGTTTCCAAAGCTGAATTGGCAGGTATATTTGATCCGTATAAAGGCGTTCTTTTTTCAGAAGCAGTATACTCTGAAATATTGCAAAAATTATATGCACTTGATTATTTCGCAGAAATTACACCTAAAGCAATACCAGCAGACAGCGATTATCAATATGTTACGCTTGAATTTAGTGTTGTGGAAAAACCTGCTGTAAGCCTTATAAAAATTACTGGTAATTATCAATTATCAAAAGGGGATATCCTGTCAAAAACTGTATTAAAAAAAGGTGACATCTATAATGAAGATCAAAAAAACGCTGACATTCAATCAATAAAAAACTACTATTTTGAAAAAGGCTATGCAGCAAGTACAGTGTCTGCTACTACTACCACTGATTCACAGGGCGACATTATGCTGGAATTCATCATAGAAGAAGGCACGCAAACTATTGTTACCGACATACAGTTTCAGGGGAACACGATCATTACTGCAAAAGCATTGGCCAAAGTGCTCAAAACCAGACAAGCGTATTTTCTCGACAGAGGTATTTTTAAAGAAAGCGCTTTGGAAGAAGACAAAACTGAAATACACCGTTTTTATGCAGAATGTGGATATATCGACGCCCACGTTGAACAGATAATCCGTGAAGTAGACTCTGAAACCAACCCCAAGAAAAATATGCTTAAACTCACTTACGTCATTATGGAAGGAGAACAATATATCTATGATGGATTATATCTGCAAGGCAATCGCATATTTTCTACCGAAGAGTTAAGTGCAAAAATAAAGCTCACTCCAGGCTCCATTTTAAACATGACAAAAATAGAACAAGGAGTACAAGACATTAACGACAAATATGCTGACAGTGGTTATACCACATCTATCATAGAACACCGCATAGAACGCAATGATAGTACCAAAAAAGCAGTATTGGCCCTCAACATAATAGAACATGATCGCAGTCATATTGAACACATTATTATCAACGGAAACAAACGCACAAAAGATCAGGTAATTCTCCGCGAGTTGCTTTTAGAACCAGGCGATATTTTTTCAAAAAACCGGCTTCTTGCTAGTCTGCGGAATCTATTTAACTTACGGTATTTTTCTACGGTAACGCCAGAAATACGCCCCGGATCTGAAGTCAATCTCATCGATATTATCTTTAATGTGGAAGAGACACCCACAGCGAGCGTTAACTTCGGGCTCACCTTTTCCGGTATCTCTGATTCCACTAGCATTCCGCTTTCTTTGGGCGTACAATGGCAGGAGCGGAATTTATTTGGAAATGGCAATGACATATCAGCAACCGTAAACGTCAGCGCCGATACGCAAAGCATACAAACAGGATACAATCAAAGGTGGCTATGGGGATATCCGCTGAACATTGGCTTTGATGTATCGCTCAGCCATAAAAAGCTTTTTACATACCAAGACGTATTGTTCCCACGTTTTTCGGATGAAGATTCGCTTGCAGCAGCCGCTGCAGGTAGCGGAACACCTCCTGATCCCTTTCGTACGTGGGAGGAATTTAAAAATAATCCAGGCCTTGCAAACGCATACCGTATGTCGTACGACCGCATGGAAACCTCCTTTGGCCCACATGCCGCATACAGCTGGTTTCCCAATTTTGCTATGGTTACGCTACGAGGCGGTATCACCTTTTCGATAGTAAAGAACTTCTATGATTCACACATTTTCCGCCCTGCCGACAGAATGATACGACGCCAGCAAAAAAGATGGGGATTAAACAATTCTATCTGGACACGCATTTCGCTTGACACCAGAGATATTAACTATGATCCCAGCAGTGGCTGGTTTTTTAGTGAGCAAGTAAGCTTTACCGGACTCTTTCCTAAAATCGAAGATGAATATTTTTTCCGCTCTGAAACTAAGGCTGAAACATATTTCCAGCTGCTGGATTACCCTGTTAGCGACATATGGAATTTAAAATTTGTACTTGCATTTTATAGCGGATTTGCGTTTCAAATACCACTGCCTAGCAGTACCATCAGCGAAAGCAACAAACTCGCTGTTGACGGTATGTTTACCGGACGAGGATGGCTTGGGCTCGGGCCTGCAGGACGCGGCGATGTATTATTATACCACTGGACAGAACTAAGATGGCCACTAGTACCCGGCATCCTTGCACTGGATTTATTTTTCGATGCAGCTGCAATAAAGCCGAAACTAACCGACATCAAAGCCTTGACACTGAATGATTATTATTTTAGTTTTGGACCAGGCTTACGCATTCTCATCCCTAACTTTCCACTTAGGCTGATGCTTGCGGATACTTTCAGGGCAAAAAACGGCCAAATCATATGGGGAGACGGCGGGAAAAAATCCAGTTGGCAATTTGTATTGTCATTTAACGTGCTTAATTTATAATGCTTAAGCTCAATAGCTCGCAATACACAGACATGTGATTAATTTTACACATGCCCGTGTATTGCGGATGTGCGTCAAAGTCATCCTAATCGATGCTTTCTGTGTAACTTTCTAAAGGAGGCGTTATGAAAAAACTTAGTATGATCCTTATGTTCGCCGGCATATACTTCGCCGGATTTACTCAGCAAATTACGCGGTTTGCTGTGGTTGATACTGCGCGTATTTATGCGATATTCTTACGCGATTCCCGCGCAGCACGCGATTATCAAACAAAACAAACCAAATATCAAAAAGAAATTCAAAAAATGTCTGATGAAATTATCACCCTACGACAAAAAAAGGTTGACGCTGCTGCATCAGGCAAAAAAGACATGGTAAAAAAATACGAATCTCAAATAGATTCCAAAACTAATTTCTTAGTTGAATACTCCAAAGCCTCAAATGACGAACTCGCAACATTACGGAAAAACTTGGTGAGCGATGATGTTTTTTATGCACGACTTTATAAAACTATTAAGCAAATCGCTGAAAGCCAGGGCTATACTATGGTATTAAACCTACAAGAAGATGGCGCAATCATTTGGTATAGCCCAACTGTTGATATTACTGATGACGTAATCCGAGCCCTTAGTTCAAATGCACCATGACCTCTAGCGCAACACCTATGATGCAACAATATCTCTCAATTAAGGCTAAGCACAAAGATGCAGTGCTCTTTTTCCGATTGGGGGATTTTTATGAGATGTTCAATGATGATGCTATCGAAATAAGCAAACTGCTTAATTTAACGCTTACGCAACGAGCAGGGAATCCTATGTGTGGTATCCCCTACCATGCCTCCAAAATATACATTGCACGACTTTTGCGAGCAGGTAAAAAAATAGCAATATGTGAGCAAATAGCAACAGCGATTCCCGGAGAGCTTACAGAACGCCGGGTTATCGAAGTTATCACACCCGGTACAGCAGTAGGCGAGGACCTACTGGAACAAGGTTGTAATAATTATTTAGCGGCTTTGTACTGTACTCCCAAACCAATGACGCATAGGCAAACAAAAGACTTTTTTATAGGATTTGCCTATATTGATGTAAGTACCGGAGATTTTTTTGCCATATCCTTTCCTAAAACAGCCTTAATAGAGGAAATAAAAAAAGAACTTGGCAAAATACAGCCGCGCGAATTACTCATACAGCAGTCCCTACTGCAAAACGAACCGGACCTGCAAGCTGTTTTTTCAGAATATACGCATATACCGCAAAATATCTATCCTGACTGGGCGTATACGCCTGCTACAGCCTTTAAACGGCTTTGTGCTTGCTTTGGTACTGAAAATCTAAAGCCTTTTGATCTCACCATTAACTCTCCCGAAGTACCGCCAGCCGGTTTACTGTTACAATACCTAGAAGAAACAGCGGGCAATGCGTTTCATCATATTACTGGCATAACTATTTACACTGAAAGCGATTTTGTCATTATCGATGATTCCAGTCGAAAAAACCTTGAGCTAACTCAAAATTTAAGAGACGGAAGCACCGCGTATACACTATTTGAAACGCTTTGCCACACTAAAACAGCAATGGGCACTCGTTTATTGAGACATTGGCTGAATTATCCGCTGCGGCACATGCAGGAAATCAAAACCCGATTACAGAAAACAGCCTCATTATACCATAATGAAAAATTATTAACACAAACTAGACAGTTGCTTGCAGTAATCCTTGATATATACCGGTTAGCAGGACGAGTTGCCATGAAACGAGCACATGGTAAAGACCTACTTGCACTCAAGCAAAGTTTGCATGCCTGTCTTCAGCTTTACACAGTAAGCAAAACCAATAATGCTTTTTTCATGCAATTATCTGATGAGTTCTATGCAGAGCTGACCGCATTACATATGCTATTAGACAACAGCATTGCAGAAAACTGCCCTACCGTACTCACTGAGGGAGGTTTGATAAAAAGCGGCTGGTCTGAAAAATTAGATAATTTACGCAGTATACAAACCAATGCACATCAACTATTAGAAAATTACCTGCAAGAAGAGCGAAAAAAAACCGGTATCAATAGCCTTAAAATAAAATACAACCGTTTAATGGGCTATTGCTTAGAGGTCTCGAAAGTGAACCTCAATGCGGTACCAGAACATTTTATCCGTAGAAGGTCTCTTGTCAATGCAGAGCGGTTCACAACCAATACGCTCAGTGATTTAGAGGTACAAATCAATAATGCAGGAGAAAATAGTATTGCCTGTGAACGGCAGCTCTTTGACGAAGTACATGCACAGGTCTACGAAAAAGTCAGTATGCTGCAACACCTCGCACAAGAAATTGCAGAGCTCGATGTATTGCAAGCTTTTGCCTATGCTGCACTCTTATACGCATGGAGCGAACCGCAATTTTCAAGTGAACAGCTGTTATGTATTGAAGAAGGTCGCCATCCTGTAGTAGAAAAGTATTTACCTTCTGGAGAATTTATTCCTAACTCGTTAACACTCTCCTCGAATCAACAAGCAGATATCCCCGCCTTTGCGCTCATAACAGGGCCGAATATGGCTGGCAAAAGTACGTTTTTACGGCAAACAGCGCTCATTCTCATTTTAGCGCAAATCGGTTCGTTCGTACCTGCAAAGAAAATAGTATGCTCACCGGTAGATAGAATTTTTTGCCGCGTAGGCGCAATGGATAATCTTGCGCGTGGAGAATCTACGTTCCTCGTTGAAATGACTGAAACAGCGTATATTTTACGCAATGCCACGTCAGAAAGTTTGATCATCATGGATGAAGTAGGAAGAGGAACTTCAACAGGGGACGGCCTTGCTATCGCACAAGCAGTAAGTGAATATGTATTAAACGTTATACATGCAAAAACGCTCTTTGCAACCCATTACCATGAACTTGCACAATTAACGCACCCACGTTTAAAAAATCTATGCCTTGCAGTATCAGAAGCAGAAGGCACAGTCATTTTTCTGAAAAAAGTAACCGAAGGAGCCGCTGCACACTCTTACGGCATCCATGTCGCTCAAATTGCTGGCTTACCCCCCTCTGTGCTGAATCGCGCCGTTGAGATTGTAGAATCATACCACACACATTGTGAATCGGTACCACTGCCATTACAATCCCAACCACCCGACAAAGGACAAAAGCGTTTCTCCGGTGAAGACTATGTTATTAATGAATTGCTTTCAATAAATCTTAACGAAATAACCCCACTGCAGGCACTGCATTTTTTAGATACCTGGAAACATTCTCTAACTGCATCTTCATAAAGAATGAGACTGCCCTATAAGCATTCGGCCCATCTATCTCTACTAAACGCCTACATAGTGCTGTTCAACTGATATAGCGTATTTAGCATTACAAAACCAAGCCGTTAAAGTTAAACAGCCCCACTCTTTTACAAATACTACTACCTAAATTCTTTACCGTACCGGTTAATGGCCGCTGCCATATTTTTTAAAGAGATTTGTTCCATAATGCCTCCCATTTCGTAGGCAACACGTGGCATACCATACACAACCGCAGAAGCTTCATCCTGCCCGATAGTACGTGACCCTTCTTGATACAACCGGGTAATGCTTGCAGCTCCATCCTTCCCCATACCAGTCATGATAATACCCAGTGCATGGTTACGGAATTGCTCTGCAATTGATGAAAACAGTACATCAGCACTCGGCTTATGCCCACTTTGTGGAGCAGCATCTGAAATATGAGCAATACTGCCAAGCGGTTTCTTTTCAATGATTAAATGTTTACCACCTTGCGCAATGAGAATCCGGCCTTTTTTAACGAGGTCACCTTCTTGAGCTTCTTTTACTTCCAATGGGCAAATTTTATTTAAGCTGTTTGCGAATTCATAGGTAAATCCCGGCGGCATATGCTGTACCACCACGATAGGTTGCGGCAGCTCAGGATCAAGTGCAGCAAAAACTTCCCGTAGTGCATTCGGGCCACCTGTTGAAATACCAATAGCAATAATTTCAATATTGCCCGGCTTCTGCATTTGGGTAACCTTACCCCCAGCCGGTTTAGCAGCCTCCTGCATTGGTTCTATAGGGCGTTCTTGGCGCACCGGCGGTGTATGCGCTTGAATCGATGATACCGTTATCGGCCTTGCAACTCCTGCATGTTTTTTAAGTTGATATCTTTTTCCATAAGCTTGTAACAATTCTACCAGTTGGTTTGCCACTGAAGCCAAATTCGCAGATTCTGAGCCGGAAGGTTTGGTAACGAAATCACTGGCGCCTAACTCAAGACATTCCATCGTAACGCGTGCGCCCTCTTTTGCGATACTGGATAATACAATAACCGGTATGTCAATGTGTAAACGCTTGCGCTCTCTCAAGAATTCAACCCCATTCATTTCCGGCATTTCAAGATCAAGAACAATAATATCGGGCTTCACACGCTCCAATTTCTGCAATGCAAACTTTCCATTCATTGCTTTGTCTGCAACAGCTAAACCCTGCGTATTTTCAACTATCTTTCCTATTAAACTACGCATTAAGGCTGAATCGTCTACTATCAAAACTCTAATATCATCCATAAAAATCGCACCTCCCTATAAAATAAATAAAAACGCTACATAGCATGCTTAAACACTATCCGATACGAAAACAGGTATAGTATCAGGTAATATTTTTTTGATATAAACAGGCCCATTCTGTTTTCAAAAATTCAAATTTAGTATCCATCCCAAATAAAGATTCAGAATGGCCGATAAATAAAAATGAATGAGGAGACATCGCATCCCAAAACCGGTTAATAACCCCCTGTTGGGCAGGCTCATCAAAATAAATAATAACATTGCGGCAAAACAAAATATCCACATCATTTCTATTTGCATCATGTTTTAGATTATGATAGTCAAATTTAATCATTTGCATAATTTCCGGGTTCATCTGATATCCATTCCCCTGTTTGGTCAAATACTGTGCAAGGTAATCATTCGGAATACCTACCACACGGTTTGCAGGATAAAAGCCCTGCTTTCCAACTATAAGTGCCTTAAACGATAAGTCTGAAGCCAGAATTTCAGGTGAAAAGCCAGCAGGTAAATGCCGCTTCATAATCATAGCAATCGTATAGGGCTCCTCCCCCGTTGAGCATCCGGCACTCCATATCCGAATATTTCTTTTACCCGCCGCTTGCTTAATTTTTACAACTTCAGGAATAACATAATGGATAAGCGCGTCAAAATGAGGCTGGTTTCTAAAAAAACGAGTTAAATTAGTGGTAACAGAATCCAACATTACCTTCATCTCTTCTTTATTGGAAATCAATACCTTATAATAATCATCTACGCTTTCTATTTTAGTTTCCCGTAGCCGGTCTTTCAACCGGCTTTCCAAAATAGAACGGTTCGTAGCTGAGAAAGTGATGCCACTTTCACTATATATAAGATCTTTAAAACGCTCAAAATTTTTATCAGTGAGAAATTCTACCATATTATACCTCCTCTCCTTATATTACCAGTTATACAACCGGTACTTTATATAATCACCGCATCTACCATTGATAGAAGCTCTATACTATTAAATAAGCAATTACTTTTACCCTGTTTTTCATTCTACACTACTTACAAAGTAACTTCGATTGTTTCAGCCTCACCTAATATTATTGCAATTTTCAAAAGATGCGCATAGAGCAAATTAACTCTTCGCTGAAAAAGGTCGTTCTTATCCCCTTGAATTACTGTCCAGTTATTAAGTGGGGCATATATATCTTTTTTTTCGCCGTTCAGAATACCATTGAGCACAGCAATAATAGTATTTATAGAAGAAATAGATGAAGTAACAATCTGCTTCGCTTCTATTTCGATATCTCTCATCAAAAGTTCAAGATTATTTTTGTTTTTTATACTGATGCCGTTCTTTTCTTTATATAGATTAAAAGACTGCCCAAACTGTCCCTCCGGCGACAGCTTCCCTTCAAAAGCTGCAAGGGTATCATTTTGTTTTTCTAGCGATGTAAATGCTGAAGTGTATTCGGTAAGGTTTTCACGGCGGCAAAAATTACCTTCTAACAATATTATCTCTAATATTGGATGCATCGCAGTAGGGTAAAATGCATAAAAAAAAGTATTTATTACGTTAAAAACAAACTCACGCTTAAACTGTAAAGGAACCCACATCCCTTCCCAAGGACGATACGGCAGCATTTTAAGTTCATCGACCTTTAAAAGCTCAAGAGCCTTTTGACCGATAACTATTTTTTTTTGATACGCCGTCCACACGAGCCAACGATCACCAAACCGTTTTTTCCATGTATTTTTAAAAAGGAGGAACCAATCTTCACCACCACATGTTACCGTAGAAATACAATCGAGCTTTTGAGATGCATAGCGGGCACAATCCGCCATCGGCACTGCCGTCACCACATAGGTGATATTGTTCAAAGCCTCAAGTGCCTGCGAAACAAACGCAGTAGATTCTGCTCCCATATCAGCGGATGCACTGGTAATAACATCTTGTTTAGATAGTAAAAAAAGCGCCCGCAGCAAATCACGCGGCATAGGTTTCACGGCATTTAACACAGCAGCAAGAGTATTTAAATCAGTGCCCATGGTATCAACAGGACAAAATACATCAGTGGGCGAATTTACTGTAAATTTTAGCAATATTCTATCTATTTGCACGTTACAAAAGCGCTTCATCCATTCGATGGCTTGCGCACACAGATATATTTCTGCTTTTTTACTAGATGTAATAGTAGAAAAGATAGACTCCATTGTTTTAAGTATCTCAGAACGGGTGCGTTGATCAGTAATAGAGGCATCCTCCAATGTAAAAGGATCGCTCACTTTCAGTAATTTTTCATAGGTATTAGGAATAAGGAAAGAACTTACTAATAAATAAAGGTGCCCTTTATCGTGTTCATACGCTGAAAGAAGTGGATTAAAGAAAAGCTGCGCTTTCCTTAAATTCTTAATCGTTTCATAAAAATCTATCAAAAATATTTTTTTCTTTATATCTATGTACTGACAGTAGTTCCGCTGCAGCCGCTTCCCTAACTTAAAAATAAGTTTTTGCTCATGAAGAACTTCTACAGGGGTTGAAGAAAAAAAAGAACGTATTTTTAATAAAAGGCGCGTAAAGAAAGACTCGCCTGCAAAACCTTTAATGCTCTGAATAATATCTTTATCAACTAATAGCACCGAATCATTTGATAATGTATCTTTAGAGCTTTTCATACTTTCTTCAATATTAGCAAGCATCGCTTGCGCTTCTTCTGTAGAAATAGTTTCAACCAATGTATCGAATGCAGAAAGTCGTTGAGCCATGGTTGCTATTATATACAAATAGAGAAAAAAAACTATACCTGGCAACTAAAAACCGCCTAATCTTTATGAAAAAATAGGCATTAGACCTGATGCGATAACTCCGTTGTCGCATCAGGTCTATTACATTCCACTACCTGATGCATGAAAAAAGCGGTACAGTTCTTCTTGTGCACGTATTGCAGGAAATTGAGATTGCTTATTTGCACAATGTATCCACCTTCCATCCGACTGCATCTCAGATGCTTTCGCAGTATCTGTAAAATACAGCTGCAAACAATAGCGCAATAAGGCTTGATTTTCAGTATCTAAAATAGGAAAGAATAATTCTATACGCCGTTCTAAATTGCGCGGCATCCAATCAGCACTCGAAAGATACCATTCAGGATTCCCAGCATTTTCAAAATAAAACACCCTGCTATGCTCTAAATAGCGGTCTATAACGCTTACCACCCGAATATTTTCACTCAAACCTGTCTTTTGAGGAATAAGCAAACAAATACCACGGACATTTAAATCGATACGGACACCTGCCTGCGAAGCCTGATAGAGTGCATCGATCAAAAGCGGATGCGATAAACTATTCATTTTTGCAATAATGCGGGCAGGTTTATGGTTCAACGCAGCGCATCGCTCCCGTTCAATACACCGCAAAAGAACCGTTTTCAGTTCATCTGGTGCAATAACAAGGTGGCGCAAGTTTTGAACGCACTGTACATGGCCGCATAAACGCATAAATATCGCGCTCACATCAGCAATAATAGAAGGTCGCGCTGTAAACAATGAAATATCTGCATACCCCTTGGCCGTCTTTTCATTATAATTACCAGTAGAAAGATGCGCATATCCCTGTATAGTATTGGCCTCAGTGCGCATAATGAGCAAAATTTTAGCGTGAACTTTTAATTGCGGTAAATCGCATACTACACGCACACCGTGTTTACGCAGCCGTTTCACCCAGCCAATATTCCGCTCTTCATCAAACCGCGCCTTTAATTCCACAAAAACAGTCACTTGCTTGCCATTTTGGGCAGCTCGTATTAATGAATTAACAATAGGAGACCCCTTGCTCGTTCGATATAAGGTCATCTGGATAGAAATAACCGCAGGATCCACCGCCGCATGAGCTACAAAAGCAATAACCGGTTCATAGGATTGATACGGCACAAACAGAAGCCTATCTTTAACTTTTATGCTATCCCATAAAGGACTGGAACGAGAAAAAAAAGATGGCAGTGTATGCTTCCACTTCACATTTTTCAAATGGCGGAATCCTTTTACATCTGCAATTTTTGCAAACGAAGCAAGCCCAATAGGAGCTTGACTAAGGTATACTTTGGTTTCATCAAGCGCAAATAACTGCACTATTTGCCGTATCAAGTTCGGATATTGATCAGTACAGGTTATTCTCACCACGAAGGAATGCCGTCTGCGAGATAAAATTTCCTGTAATGCAGCAATATAGGTATCATCATCGGAAAAGTCATCAACTATGATGTTCGCAGAACGGTTTATTTTAAAAATACTATGTGCACAAACCATAAAGTCAGAAAAGAGCTCTTGACTAAAAAAGCAAATGAGTTCATCAATCAACACAAATGATATTTTCCCTTGCTGTTCAAGCAATGTGTCGGGTAAAAACACAAACCGAGGCATATCCTGCGGAATGGGCAGTAATGCAAGGTCAGTTTTTTCGTGCATCTGCTTATGCTGCAATAAAAAAGCAGCATGCAATTGGATACTAACCACCGTATTAACTAGCTGCGCGCTGGTACTCAGTAATTTCGGCTTCAACAGCGGCTGTACTTGCTGAGAAAAATAAGCTTTAAGAAAGGCTTGCTGTGTTTGAGTGCATTCCACCGGTTTTTTGTAAACAAGCCCATGCTCATTGAGATGCGGCAGAATATCAGTGTTTAATACATGCTCTTGGATATCAAAAAGCTTCCTAGTCTTATCCGCAATTGCAGATAAAAGCCCCTGAATGGCAGCGGTTTCATCCTCATGCCCTTGCGTGCTATCTTTCATGAGCTCTTCTAAACCCGCAACCCGCACCATAAAAAACTCATCAAAATTAGATGAAACAATACCTATAAACTTTAATCGTTCCAGAAGCGGAACTTCAGTATTACAGGCCTCATGTAATACTCGTTCATTAAAGTCAATCCATGCCAACTCTCTATTCAGATACTTCATACAATTTAAAACGAGCTACAACTTATCGATAAGCATAGAGCATTTACCTGACGGAATAGGAAGTGTTTTCTTCTTCTGCCCTAAAATATGAATAGTAAAATAATACAATTTTTCACTATTCATATGGATTTCCCATCCACGCTGAGATTTAGACGACAGAATAGTGATGAGATTACGCTTTAAACTTAAGTTTTCAATACCCATCACCTCTAAATTAGGCACAATCCAATCAACCGTTTTACGAGGCAAACTAATTGATAAGCCAATCACGTTTTCTATCATCAGTGTAATAGTAGACAAAGCAGCATAAAATAGATATTGCTTCCGCGGGAATCCCTCCATGCCGCCAGGCCATTGCGCAGGGCCTTCCTTTTGAGGCAAGTAAGCCTCCCATAGAGCCCCTTTTTTGGTATTACCGTCGGGAGCAAGCCCATCTAACACATAATAAATATGCCGGATAGCACACTCCCGTGCAAGCTCCCACCGTTCGTATTTCTCCAAGCCCTTAATCACAATAAAATTAAGCGAAGGGAATACACTGCCAAGGCATCCCATGCCCCGCTCATCGTACGCAGGATCATCAAGCGACAACGTTGGAATAGGATGATCTGAGCCAAATGTTTCAGGATTCATCAAATGTTCAGCTAACAAAGCTGCCTTATCTTCATTCGGAATTTCTGCAAGCAGCGGCCAAAACCCTGCAATAGTCTTTTGAGGTAATTTGCTTTCATGCGCATCAAGATCATGGTAAAAGCCTGTTTCAGCATTCCACATAAGCGTATTAATACGCGTTTTTAACGTAAAATAAATGCGTTTATACTGAAAGCTCTGCTCTTTATCGTTCAAAATATCCCCTAAAGCAGACATATACAAAGCATTTATTGCAAGCGCTGAATTAAAATCAACTAAAAAAGCAGCTTGCGTACGAGGCGTGTTATACATGGCAACTGCTTCCAGCGGAACTGAGTATAACCCATTCGGCTGCTTAAAAGTAGTATCAAGCCAGTGCATATAATGTACGAGGACCGGCATGATATCCTTTACACGCTTTTTGTTCGCAGTTTTATGAAATATATTATATTCTGCCCATGCAAAAAGTGGCATACCGACGCTTTCAGGGTTAAGGTGCGAAAAAATCGGATCCCCCGTTTCAAGATTATATTGACAGCGAATAGCTCCCGTTTCTTCTTGATGGGTATAAAAGTAATCCAACCGGTCTTCTACATTATAATTCCGGTTTGAATACACAAAGAAAAAAGATGACAATATCGTTTCATATTGTTTTATGAGTTTACAACCCTGTTCAGGATATAAAAAAATACTTTCGATTCCATTTTTTTCTGATTTCACTTCAAAAAAAGAATCTTGTATGAATGTCCACGTTCTATCGTATATATCTACAAAATCTTGATCATAGAAATGCACTCGCGGAAAATCACGTTTATTCACGATAGCTCCTTAAAACCGATTTTAATCATGAAACCTGTTCGGAAACTTCCGTTTCTGAACAGGTTACCTTGAAATGCGATGTTCTAAATCGTGCTATTTATGCGATTTAGAACTCGTCGACCTATTCGAAAACGCAGTTATCGAATAGGTCTATGGTAAAAATAATATCGTCTTTTACAGACGTACAGTATATCATATTTTTTGAGATCGTTGTATAATTTTTTGGGTATCTCTAAAAACTTCAATTTTCAGAGATTCCCTTTTGTTTTTATGGAGGCTTATTTGTATCAGTCATTTGTATTTCTTGAAGTACGCGTTTTAGTGGCATCAAATAAAAAAGCCTTTTGCAACTGCGAAACAGGCACACACTCAGAAAACTGTGCAATTTGTACTCGCAGCAAAGGAAGCATCCCCTTTTTAAAAACAAACATTGCCAAGCAAGCTTATACCCTCGCCCATAGTCTAAGTTGTAATCTTATCCAACAAGCCCTCTATGAATATCCAACCGGTACCCCAGCTATGCCGCCTGACTATCAGCTGTGCGGAGCCTCTCTTAAAATAGCAGAAAACGGCTGGCTTGATATTGAATTCCATAAACGTAAAAAACGGATTCCCATCCCTGAAATACGTATTGAAGAAGATGCCGGTAGATTAATGCATACCAATCACAAAACTTTTATGGATTTCACCACTGCCGGTATGCCGAGCATCCGCATTCGAACAGGCAATAATTTAGAACTTGGCGAAGAAGCGGAAATGTTTTTAACGGAATTAAAAAATAGGATGCGCTACGTAGGAATCATTACCGACGTACAGGAAACGCATACCATACGGTGCAACGCCTATACTGCATTAACGGTATTCCCCAGTGAACCGCAGCACTATGTAAAATTACGCAATCTTAATTCGTTTAATTTTGCACGGCAGGCCATCAATGAAGACCTCAGAAGACAAGAGGAATTATTAAAACAAGGGCACACACTCATTTCCGAAAGCCGTTTATGGAATGCCCGCCAAAAACGTACGGAACCGTATAAACTGAGGGAATTTATCAGCCATATACCAACAGAACCAATGCGAGAACCACACTATTATACGGCATCCGATTCTTTTATTGACGAAGTAATCCGTACAGCCCCCGAAAATCAAACCGACAGACTGCTGCGTTACGTAAAAATATTCGGGCTCTCCGTGCCAACTGCCCGCATTATCTGTCAAGATGCCAAATTAGCTGACTTTTTCGAAGCAACAGTGCAATCAGGCATCAATCCCAAACATGCTGCCGATAGCTTAGTATCGGATATCCTTATTTTACTCAAGCGTACTGAGACGGCCTTACAAAACACGCCGCTACGATTCGAACACTTTGCCCAAATACTGCACTATTTTGAACGAGGGGCTATCACGTATGCAAGTGTCCGTAAATTTTTGCAAGCAATCATCATACAGCGCAAGGATCCTGTAGCACTCCTCGCCCAAGATGAGTGGAAAAAAATATCAGATAGGGCAACATTAAAAAAATTAGTATACGCCATGCTTATACACCATGAAAAAGAATCAGCTTTACTTAAAACAGGAGCAATGAAGTACCTTGAGATTCTTTCAGGGCTCATCATGAAAGAAACGAACGGCCGTGCTGATCAAAACCTCGTAAAACAGCTTATAAAGGAAGAGCTTAATATCAATATTATTTATGTCCTTTCTATGGACAAAACGATCACTGGCCCTCCCCAGCAGGACACCATTGAAACAGTCGGCGCTGATACATTGCCCCAATTATTAGACCATGATGTAGCCGAAAAACACCTCTGCTTTGAGCACATTACATCAAATGGGCTATTAAGTGAAGCACTTGAGCCTGCAGATTGGGCACCGCTCATCCATGCAATATGCGAAAAAATAGCATCAGGCACGGCAAATGGTATTGTCCTTACGCATGGATCTAATACCTTAGTATATACTGCACCGCTCCTCTATTGGCTCTTTGCTGCCGCCCCTGTGCCTATTGTGCTTACTGTTTTAAACGATTCCCCTTCATTAGAAGCAGATGACCATAATGAAGCACGATATAACCTTAATGAAGCGATCCGTCTTGCATGGAGAAAAAGCGGTGGCGTATATGTTTCATGTAATGGGAAAGTTTTATCTCCGCTTAATTTAAAATTTATGGGTTCTGTATCCGGGGGTGGATTTGTAAACTGGAATATGCAGCAGCCTATCTTTAAAGGAGAAGGGTTATTAAATGAATACGAAGAAAGTGATCCATTTATTTTTGAGAGCATTCTCACCGAAGCAGCACGGGATATGTTTTTAATAAAAACATATCCCGGTATTAGGACAGAGTATTTGCTTGAATTTTTGAAGAAAGATATTACGTTCTTTTTCTTAGAGCTATACGAGAAGGGCACTGCAAATATGCAAGAAAGCCCCTATGCATTAAAAGAATTGTTAAATCGCGGAAAAAACCAAAATTGCTACTTTTACTGTACGTCGCAACAAACAGAAAGTATAGATTTTTCAGAGTATAACACTGCATGGAATATCTGGAAAGAAGGAGGCATCCCTATGGGCATGCTTACCACTGAAACAGCTATCGCCCTTTATTATGCCGCTTCATTGGTGTGTGATACCCAAGAAGAACTTAATACTATTATGGAACATGCAGGAATACTTAATGAAAGAGAAAGTTGAATACTTCTGTAATTTTCCGATATTGCTAGTATAAAAATAGAGATATTTTATTATACCACAAGGAGCCTCTATGAAAAAACGCATTATAGCACTATTTTTATTATTTATATTTGTAGTAAGTTGTAAAACTACCCCTACAAAAGAAGATGTACTACCAGACGTTGAACAGGCTGCTGCTGAAAAAGCTGCCGCCGAAAAGGCTGCTGCTGAGAAAGCCGCTGCCGAAAAGGCTGCTGCTGAGAAAGCCGCTGCCGAAAAGGCCGCTGCTGAGAAAGCTGCCGCCGAAAAGGCTGCTGCTGAGAAAGCTGCCGCCGAAAAGGCCGCTGCTGAGAAAGCCGCTGCCGAAAAGGCTGCCGCTGAGAAAGCCGCCGCCGAGAAAGCTGCTGCCGAAAAGGCCGCTGCTGAGAAAGCCGCTGCCGAAAAGGCCGCCGCTGAGAAAGCCGCTGCCGAAAAAGCTGCTGCTGAAAAAGCTGCTGCCGAAAAAGCCGCCGAGGCCAAGAAGGCTGCTGAAGCTAAGAAAGCCGCCGAGGCCAAGAAAGCCGCTGAAGCTAAGAAAGCCGCCGAGGCCAAGAAAGCCGCTGAAGCTAAGAAAGCCG